>NZ_JBFULE010000137.1:0-10004 GCF_056400485.1 Roseateles sp. P5_B10 | reverse complement strand
GGGTTATTCAGCCGCGTCGGCAGCGTCTCGCGGAAGATTCGGTTCGCGCCTTCGAGCTCGGCCTCGCTGTGCGCGTCTTCCACGCTGTGCGGGTCATCCCAGAGCACACGGTCGCCGCGCCGGCCGGTCATCGATCGCACTGGGCAGGCCTGGCGCCAGCCCGTCTTGTCGTTCTCGAAGTAGGTCTTCGCGTTCTGGTCGCCGGCCATGGTCGTCGGCCACAGCGATTGATACCAATCCGACTGGATCAGGCGGCGCATCTTCACGTTGTCGCGAATGGCGAGGTTCTCCTCGTGCGACGCGCCGATGAACCGCATCGAGGGCATGCCCATCGGCCCCCACTCCCACGCCGGCCAGAACACGGCTGTCGACATGGATTTCATGGTGCCCGGCGGGATGTTGATCAGCAGGCGGGTGATCTGACCCTTTGTGATCGCCTCCAAGTGATCGCTGATCGCGTCCATGTGCCAGCCGTGCACGTAGGGTTGGCCAGGCTCCAGAACAGGCCACGCGCGACGGATGAAGTTGCCCAGCCGACGCCGGCAGTGCTCGCGCTCCAGGGCCAGCCAATCCTCGTTGCTGAGGTCAAGCACGGGCGTTCATCAGCTCCTGCAGCGCCCCGTCGGACAGTAGGCTCGGGTCAACCGCAGGGCGCGGCGGTGGCGCGGTGTTGATCTTGGCCACCGTCTCCTTGTTCGCCGCAAGCAGGTTCAGCGCGATGCTGGCCGAGTCGTTGGCCAGTCGCGTCAGCACCATGACGCCCTTCAGGCTGCCGGCGGATTGAAGCGGCTCGGCGTCGTCGATCTTGGCAACCTCGCTGTTGGCCAGCGCGTTCAGGCGGTGCGCAGTGGCGGCGCCGTGGCTTGCGGCGCTGACGAGGTTGTCGCTGATGCTCTGTAGGCGCTCCGCCAGCGAAATCGCCACGGGGCGCTGAGACGGCGGCAAGGCTGCCAGCGCGGTGTTCGCTTCGGCCAGTTTTTCCGCCACGCTGCGTACTTGCGTACTTTGCGCACTTACTTTTTGGTGCGCACCGAACTTCTTGCGGATTGCCCCCTCGCTGACGTCGAATTCCCGGCCGAGCGACCGGGCGGTCTCGCCGCTCAGGAGGCGGCGCTCTACTTCATCCCATTGAACCTGGGTGAGCTTGGATGGGCGCCCCATCAGGCCGCTTCCTTCTTGCGGAGCTTGAACGTCTGCCGCGGTGGCTTTGGGAGCACCTGGCGTGCGCGGCGAGCGGTTTCCCTTTCCTTCCACTCGTCAGTGTCCTGGACGCGCATGGCGATATGGCGGGTGACGTCGCCCTCCCGGACGATGYGGCGATGGATCACCGGGGCGTCGTTGGTTACCTCCTGCTGGGCGCGGCGGCGGGGGAGCATGAACTCGGCGATGACCTGACGGGCCGCTAGATCGAAGACGCTGGCCACGCCGCGTATCTTGGGCGTCTCGCAATCCTCGGCGCGGGCCCAGCGGTGCTCTGGGAAGTCGCCTTCCTCGGGGATGTCGTCAGGGTCCACCCAGACCGGAGGCGGGCGGAGGTCGAAGGCCAGCTGCTCGAACAGGGGCGAGGCCGGGCCTTTGGTCTTGCGGCTCCAGCGCTTCCCGGGTTGGAGCTCGGGCACGGCGAGGCCCGYGAACAGCTCCAACTGCGCGAGCATCCCTGCGACTGAAGCCTGGCCCATAGGCGTGCGCCCTAAAACGACTGCATCGCTCGGGGATGCTAGGGAGCCGCAAAACTGCATCAGGCTTTCCTAGCCCCCTTGAGAAGTTCCCGCAGCAGCGCGCGCAGCCGTCCGCTATCGAACCGCTGGCGGAGCTTCGGGTTGGACCGGTAGGCGGCCATGAGGGTGGCCAGGGTGTGGGTACGTGGTTTGTTCATGTGGATTGCCGATTTCAGGCAGCGGCCCAGTCGGGAGCGGTGAAGCCAGCGGGCCAGCGGCCGGCGCCGATCAGGAAGAGCACGGTGCGGCGAGCCCACTCGACCTCCACCTCGCGACGCACCGCGCGCGGCAGCAGCGCCCCCTGGTCGTGGCCCGTGTGGCATCCGACCTGGCCCGGTCGGTCAGCGCACAGAGGGAAGGCGAACAGGTCGCAGACTTTCAGTCCCATTCCCTTTCCCTGGTTGCCGTGTGCGTGTTGGGTGAAGCCTTCGATGCCGCAGTTGATGCAGGGCAGCGACGCGACGAGGCGGCGGTAGGTCTGACTGCGCACGGGCGCGGCCTTCGGTACCGGCAGCGCCATGCTCGAGCGGGCGTAGTTCGCCGGGCGGGTCAGCCGGGCCAGCACGACGGAAGCGCGCTCGGGGCGGGGCTTGGGAGTGAAGCCGGTGCGCTTCATGGGGGCGCTGCGCTTCATGCCGGCACCGCCGCGACAGTCGAGTTGATCAGCGCGAGGAGCAGCGCAGCCAAGCGCCACCAGCCATTGCGCTGCCGCGCCTGCTCGAAGGTGGCACCGCGGCCCATCTCGAAATCCATGAGCGCGGCCCACAGTGCCGGCACGTCGTGCAGCCGGTAGACCAGCAGGCACAAGCATGCGCTGCCGCTGAGGATGGCATCGAGGCTCATGCTGGCTCGGCCTCTCGCTGCAGGGTGGCTTTGCGCTTCGGCGGCTGGTACCGGACAGCCTCGCGCTCATCGAAGATGAAGACGAACTCGACGCCGAGATCGGTCGCCGCGTAGGCCAGCACCTGGTCGATGAAGTCGGAACGCGCCTGGTTCTTCAGGTCCAACAAGCTCTTTTCCTTCTTGCGCGGCACCTTGCGCTTGGCAGGCCGCAACTCACCGGTGACCTTGTCGACGACGAAGGGCAGCCAGACCATCTCGAATTCGTCGGGGATGAACTGCTCTTTCAGGTAGCGCTTCCATGTGTCCTTGTCGAACCGCCGGCCGTTGACGACCGCTTGCTCGGCGATCTGCCCAAAGACGGGCCCATGCAGAAAGCGCAGCTGTCGCAGGGTCAGCGAGTCGGCCTCTTCGTCGAGCGTGACGTGGGGTCGCTTGCCGTCGGCCAGCATGGCCTCGCCGGCCTTGAAGACCGCAGTCATGCCGGCGCGCCACTGCTCGGGCGTCGCGGCGCGCCGTTCCATCAGGGCGGTCATGCCGTTGTCGCTCCGGCCGTGGCCGCGCGGTACATGCGCACCAGCTCGGCCGTCGTCTTGGTGTCACCGCGCATGCGGGCTTTCTTCAGCGTGTTCGCCAGCGTTCCCTCGGCGATCTGCAGCGCGCCGGCGGCGGCAGAGAAGGTCCCGTGCTTTCTGATTGCCTCGATGCAGCGGCGCTGCCCTGGCGTCAGGTTGTGTGGGAACGAAAGATGGCGAGCGGTCATGCCTCGCATCCTCCGAATGGCGCCATGGTGGCTGTGTGGTGCAGTTGCTGGACCAGCACAACGTTCAGGCGCTGCTGATCAGCGCGCTTCTTGCGTCGGGCCTGGGATTCCTTCTCGATGAGGCGGCGCGCCTTCGGCCTGGGCCGTGGCATGTCGGACCCCTCGCCGAGCACCCACAGCGCGGCGGGCCATCCACCCTTCTCCCCGATGCGCCATGCGCCGATGCGCACCAGCCCGATCTGCTTGCAGTGCTGCAGGAACTTTCCGATCCAGCTGTCATCGCATCCTGATACCTCCACCAGTCGGGCGATAGTCACTGGGCGCACCAGGGCGCGCATGACGCTGGCTAGGCTAATCGCCGTCTGGCTCAGGTTCTTGCTGCGGTCGGACTTGCGGGGCTTGCCCGTCGGATGCGGTACATCCTGGCGGGTGCCGAAGCCATAGACCGGCGTCCTTAGCCCCCGAGCGATGACCCGCCAGCTCGCGACGTGGATCAACTTCATGGCGTGCAGCGCCCTCATCACGCCGCGGCTGGTGTTCGGGTGCAGGCCATGCCTGTCGCCGACCTCGTCGGCCGTCGCCGGCATCTGCTGCAGGCCGCGCAGCACCGATGCATAGCCAGCCCAGCCAAAGCGGTGGCCTGAAGCGCGTTTCGTCGTCATGCTGCTGCTCCTGCGGTGATGGGCCGGCCGAGCTTCCTCATTGCCTCAATGCGCGCCGCTTCAGCAGCAGCCCGGGCGGCGGGGTCGGCCAGGCGCGAGGCCTCGGCTTCATGCTGTGCCTTGGTGACGTCGGCGGCGTTGCTAGGAACGGTGATGGGCTCCTGACCGCTCACGACCTTTGCGGGCGCCTCGAACGCCCAGTCGGAGAGGTAGTGCTCACCCGGCCCAAAGAACGTTGCCCCCTGCTTGATGAACTTCCCCTCGGTGCCCGAGGCGGTGCAGTAGGCGGCGTAGCGCTTGACCCCGTCGGTCAGTTGCTCCGGCGTGGCGCCAGCAGCAATCCGAGCCCGCCAAGCCTTGAAGGCATCGGCTCGCGAGTCACCCGAACGGCGGGGGTAGAGCCTCCACGCCGCCATGAAAGCCGGGTCGTCCTCAGCGTTTGCCTTTGCCGGCTTTGGCGGCCGACGGGTCATCGGTGCGACAGCACCAAGGAATTCCGTAGGAGGCGGTATCGGAGACGGAGACGGAGACGGAGACGGAGACGGAGTATTGCTGCCGTCGTCGTCTCCAGTGCTGCCAGCATTGCTAGCAGCATTCCTGATAGCAGCGTATTCAGGCACGAGCCGGTCAGCTTCGGCGGCACCATGATGGCGCTTGATGGCGTTCCAGCTGGCCTTGAGCGATCGAGCATCCGAACCCGCAGCCCATGGGTYGTGGTCGGTCCAGTCGTGGACAACGTGCGCACCCTGCTCACCATCCAGCATCCGGAGGTCGATCAGTTCGCGCACCAGGGCACCCAGCTCGCCGCGCCAGTCGGCCGAAAGCTCAACGTCCTCATCATCCATGCCTGTCAGGTCGCCATCGCTTCGATTGGCGGCGACCCACAGCACCAAGCAGACCCAGGCCCAGCAGCCATCCGCGCCGAGCCGGCGCCGGAGCTTCTTCACCTTCGGGTGCGAGGCGAGGTTTGTGGAAAAACGGGCGTCAGTGGCCATCAGCACCGCTCATAGATCTTGCCGCCGCCCGTGCCATGGCCTTTTCGGCGGTCACAGGTGTCAACGATGCGGATGAGGCCGCGCAGCCGCATGGAGCGGTAGAGCGAGCCCAAGCAGCGGCCGTCCTTGAAGCCGACCTGCTGCTGCACGTAGTCGGTCAGGTCCTCGCCAGATGCCCGGCCGGTGGCCAACTTGTCCAGGATCGCCGTCTCGGCGCGCGCGCTGAAGTCGGAGGTCTCGCGCCCGGCGCGCTGGGTGGCCAACTGACTCGCGCGCTCACCGACTGCACGGGCCTGGGCCAGCGGGGGGGCGCTGAAGTCGAGGCAGGTCTGGCTCACGCCGCCCTCCTCGCTGCCTGCTGGTCGGCGAAGCTCAGCACGGCATCTCCAGGCGCGCTTCACGCTGCTGGATCACGCCTTCAATGGTCACAGGGTCCYGCCCCGTCCGACCTGCCACATCCAGCACCGCCCGATCCCAGTCCATTTCCTTCAAGGCGTCATCGAACATGCGCTCGATGACGGGTCTTGCTACGATCAGTTCAGCCACTTCGATTCCTTCAGTTGCAGTGGTTAGGGCCCCTGCTCGCGTGCCAGCGCTTGCAGGGGTTTCGTTTTTCAAGCGGCGGCGCGTAGAGACGCCAAAGTCGCCTCGAGCTCGCCAGCCAGCCGCTCGACCTTTGCGATCGCGCGTGTCTTGCGGGCTTCCGGGGTGTCCATGAACTTGGCAGCCAAGTACTCAATGACGGCCGGCGCGTCGCCGGTGCTGGCAAGCCAGGCCTCCAGGTCGTCGCAGTTCAGGCGCTGGGTGTCGCCCTCGGCCGGGTTGAGCTTTCGCGTCAGGGTCGATGGCGCCAGGTCCATGTCGGCGGCCTGGGTCTTTTGGGACTTCGCGACCACCGTGGATCGGTGCGCCACATAGGAGCGCAGGGTCTCGAATCGCTCGGGCAGCGTGGGCTCCCAGTTCAGCGTCATCTGGCTCATGACAAGACACCGCAAGTCGAGTTGCCATCTGTTGCCGTCTCAGCGCGGGCCAAAAAAAACACACTGCTGACCATGGAACGAAACGACTTGCACAGCTGGGCCGCGATGGCGCTGAGGACCACCGTGGCGCGCTGCATCCGCGCGCTGATCGCCGAGATCGAGCGGGAGGCACGCGGCGAGCTGCGGCTGGCCGACAAGCTGCGTGCGCAGGCCAAAGCCACGGGGTGGGCATGAGCCAAATGACGCGCGAAGAAAGAGCCCCGGGCCAAAGCCCGAGGCAAACCAGCAGCGCCGTTCATGCCCGCTCTCTCGTTCGGGCCGGTCGTGCGGGTGGAGACAAAGGGTGGCCGCCCACGACCGTGGGATGCTTCGGTTTCCACACTGAAGCAACGGAAGGGGCGAGCCATGGAAGAACGATTCGAGAAGCTGGAGCGCGAGGTGCAGGAGCTGAAGGCGCGCGCACTTGCGGACGCGACTCTCTTGCACTGCCTCGTCGCGAGGCTGCCTGTGGAGCAACTCGAAGCCGTAGAGCGAGACTTCGCCAAATTGGCCGAGGACACGGTTGTCGCGTTCATCTACGGCCCTTGGCCAGAAGTCGCGCGGCAAGCTTTCGAAGCCAAGCGCAGCAGCTGGACTGCTCAGTTCGACCGGACGCTGGGACGGGCTCCGAAGACTTGAAGCCGGCGGCGGTCAGCAATTCGGCAGCGGTTGGGAGAGTGCTACGCATCTCAGGYGCCCTGCCCTGCTTCGGCGGTAGCCGGCGCGGACGGCTGAAGGTGCGGCCAGATCAGCCGGACGGTGTCCAGTCGCGGGTCGGCGGTCTCGCCTCCACGGATCTTCCAGACGGTTGTGAACGGCGCGCCGCAGCGCTGGCACAGTGCCTGGACTTCAGCCCATGACAGCTGCTCAAGGCGCTTGCGGACCTCGGCAGGGGATGGAATTTCTTGGGGCATACCCAAGCATACCGCTATCGGTACGTGTGGCGCAACCGGTTTCGGTACGTTGTCGGGGAGCGGTTGTCTACCCTACCGAGATGACCGCCGACGAACCCCTACTCTGGCGCGCCATCCTGGCGCGGCTGGACCCGCCGCCGGAGTCGACCAGCATTGACAGCGTGACTGCCGCTCTGGGCGGCGCGGTGGGTCGCGGGACTGTTCAGCGCATTCGAGACGGCGTACCGGGCACGAGCCTGGATTCGTTGAACAAGATCGCGAAGCGCCTCGGGTGCACTGCAAGCGATCTGCTCGAAAAGGCCGCGCCGCCGAAGAAGGCAACACCTGTCCCTGGCATCCCGCCACTGCGCCAAGCGCTCACAGCGATCCGTAATCAGCTGGCTCACGGCAGCGCCGACCAAAGCGAACGAGCCGGTGAAGCGCTGAAGCTGATGGCGAAGGTGCCCGACAGCGAGCGCGCGTTCGAAGAGGCCCTTCGGATCCTCGTGGACATCTCCGCGAAGTAGGCCGGCGCGTGCTGCACCTCTATTCGACGGGGGAAAGTAGATGAGATCAAAGGTCGCAGGTCTTCTCGCGGCGCTTTGGCTGGCCGGAATATCAGGTGCAGCGGCGGCGGACTGGGCACAGGAACCAGAAACCGTCATGGGGTTGGCAGTCGGCCAACCTTTCAGCCCTCCGCCGTTGACGGCGTGCGGGCTAGGGCCGGCTGACCCGTGCTTGACCGAGGTCACCTTCATGCCCGGGCGCTACGTGTTCAGGAACCCGCCGGCCCTCGGGTTCTCTTACGAGGCGTCGCTTGATCTGTACATGGGCAAGCTGATGCAGATCGGCTTCATTCTCGACACCAGCAGCTTTGATCGCGCTACGGCTGTGCTCTCCGAAAGGTATGGCCAGCCGACCTCAGTTTCTGAGTCTGACTTCGTTACCCAGACAGGGGCGAAGTTCAAGACCCGCAAATACCAGTGGATCGGAAAGCGTCTGTCCATCGTCGCGGTCGAGCGCAACGTGCGAGCAGATAGAGGGCACATTGCGTTCTTCGATCAAGCACTCGCAGCGGAGAAGCAGCGGGTGCAGAAGGATCAGGACAAGGCCGCCGCGTCGAAGCTCTAGCATGCTCACCTACCAGCACCTCATAGACATCGGCCTGTCGCCGGATGACGAGACGCTGCAGGCGCGCCTGACTGGCGCCGCGGCGGAGATGGGATTCGGGCTGTCGGGAGGGACGCACATTCGAGGGCGTCTGGCTTCGAGGAAGGCCACGGTCCACGCGCTCTTCAACGCGCCGCCAGACTTCCTGGAAGCGTCGCGCTCAGCTGAGCTGGGCCTGGCCGACCCTTTCCTCAATGCCATGCTCGCGACGGAAGGGCTTCACGTCTATGACGAGGCCTACTACCGCACCGCTGGCGCTGATGGGCTCTGGGACCTGATCTCGGCTTTCGGCTACCGGCACGGCATGGCGATCTCGATACATGAGCCGGCGCATCTGGAGATGTTCACCTTCGGCGTGGACGGCCCGGATGCGCTGCCATCGGTGCTTGGTCAGCGGCTGGAGCTGGAAGCCAATCTGCGATTGCTCGCGCTGCACGCGCACGAGGCTGCAAAGCGGCTGTGGACTGCGCCGCCCGCTGTCGACCTCAACGCGGTCACACCGCCTGAGGTCGAGGCCCTGAAGTGGGCGCGGGACGGCGTCTGCGTCTGGGTGACCGGCGACAAGCTGGTCTATTCGAATCCCGGCCTGGTGCGAAGCCAGCGCAGCGCGGCGAAGAAGCTGGGCGGCACTGGCCCGAGCGCAGTGCTAAAGGCCATCAAGGGCGGGATGATCGACTGAGGGCTCGCCAACGCCTGCCGCCAAGCCCGCCCAGAGCGGGCTTTTTGCCGTCTGGGCTACCCAACTAGGGAAAGTCATGAGGGCGGACGGCGCAACAGCTACCAAGGTTGGTAGGGCTCCGAGCCCTACTAGATTTACCTAGGTATGCCACGATGGGCGCACGGTCGCAGTGACCGGTTCAACCCTACCGGAGCCCCATCTTGAGCATCATCGACATCATTCTCGAAGCCCTCGGCATCCCCTTCACGGGCGGCGGCAAGTAGTCAGCCGGTGATTTCGATGTGGCCGCCGTCCGGCAGCTCCATCCACCCCTGCTGTATGGCCTTCACGCCAGCCGCCAGGGTCGAATCGGCGCCGAGGCGAGACCTGGCGTTTTCGAGGTAGTGCTCGACGGTGCGGGCGCTGATGTCGAGGATCTTCGCGATCTCTCTGGATGACAACTCGCCCGTGATGGCCAGCCGCAAGCATTCGAGCTCTCGTTCGCTGAGCGGACAAGACAGCGCGTGCAGCTTCACCAGCCCGCCAATGCAATGCGTAGCCGCCAGGATCGTGCTGCGAATTACCGGCATAACCTGTTCGGGCCGCAGGTCCGCGGCGCCGCTGCCGAAATACACGACGCACCCGCCGCGCCGCTCGCGCACCAGCGCTGCCACCCCCGACGAATAGCCTGGCACCTCCGGCGCCGGCTTCGCGCCCTGGCCGAACACGACTGGCGGCCCCGATGACCGGATGTCGTCGAGCATGCGCTGCAAGCTCCAATGCCGCATGCCCTGCACGAGTTCCTGGTCGGGCGAGTTGTGGAACACCTGGACCACGTCCTCCAGGTTCACGCCGCGCAGCCGAATGGCCATGAAGTGAGACATCCCGGCATCCCTGCACAGGCTTGTCAGCGCGTCGGTGAACTGCTCGGCTGATGCCGGCGCGTCGAGCGTTTGAAGGTCTTCGATGGGCATCGGCGAGTGTGGTTACCGGGGTATTTCTGGTAGTGGTCTAACGCGCCGACAGTCGGCAGACTCTGCACATCACGCGGCAGGGCATCGTAATGGTGCAATCGAACGCCAAAGCCCTGAAGCCGCGCGCATTCCCCCGAGGGCGGGGGGAGCGAAAACCAGTGAACAGGGGCAGGAATTGACGGATTTTCAGGATGGCGCCGCCGCCAATGCGGCAGGCCTACGCGACGCGTTCGAGATGATGGCCTCGCACTCGGCGGAACGGTTTGAGCAGATCGGCGCGCTGTGCCAGACGCTGCAGCTGCTGCTGAAGTC
>NZ_JBFULE010000136.1:0-10039 GCF_056400485.1 Roseateles sp. P5_B10 | reverse complement strand
AAGCAAAGGGGCGGGCGGTTCGGGGGCGCGTTCTTTGCCTACTTTCTTGTGCGCACCAGAAAGTAGGTCGCCCGCGGGGGCGAACTCCCCGCTGGGCAGTGGCGCAAAGCCCCAGCTTGGGAAAGCACCCAACTGATGGACTGGATCCTCATCACCGAGCAACTCCTCAACGGCCTCCAATTCGGCCTGATGCTCTTCCTGCTCGCCGCAGGATTGACCCTCGTGTTCGGCATCATGGACATGATCAATCTGGCCCATGGCTCGCTCTACATGGTCGGCGCCTACCTGACCGCGGCGGTCGCAGCCGCAACCGGCTCCTTCCTGCTGGCCGTTCTCGCCGCACTCGTGGGCACCGCCATCCTCGGAATGTCCCTCGAAGTCACACTTCTGCGACGCCTCTACGCCCGCGACCACCTCAGCCAAGTCCTCGCCACCTTCGCGCTGATCCTCATGCTCAACGAGGCGGTGCGCATCCTCTGGGGCGACCAGCCACTGATGCTGAACACGCCCGCCGCGCTCTCAGGCCCCGTCGAGCTTCTGCCCGGCCTGTTCTACCCGGCCTACCGCCTGCTCATCATCGGTGTCGGCCTCGCCGTCGCGCTGCTGATGTGGTTGCTCGTCACCCGCACCCGCGCCGGCATGTGGGTGCGAGCCGGCGCATCCAACCGCCAGATGGCCACCGCCATGGGCATCGACATCCGCAAGCTGTTCACCGCCGTGTTCGGCCTCGGCGCCGCGCTGTGCGCGCTGGCCGGTGCGCTGCTCGGCCCGCTGCTGGCCGTGCAGGTCGGCATGGGCGAGAGCATCCTCATCCTGGCCTTTGTCGTCATCGTCGTCGGCGGCATCGGTTCGGTGCGTGGCGCGCTGGTGGGCTCGCTGCTCGTCGGCCTGGTGGACACCGCCAGCCGCACGCTGCTGCCCGCCGCGTTGCGCCAGCTCGCCTCACCCGAGGTCGCGTCCAACCTCGGCCCGGCGCTGGCCTCCATCCTCATCTATGTGCTGATGGCGGCCATCTTGTTCTGGAAGCCGCGCGGCCTCTTTCCCGCCCATGGCTGAAGCGCGCAGCCTCCACCACCGCGGGCTCGGCCGTTGGATCTGGCCATTGCTGGCCCTGCTCGCAGCCCTGCCACTGCTGCTGCAGGCCATGGGCCTGGAGTTCTACACGGTCGTCGGCACGCGCATCCTCATCTTCGCCATCGCAGCGTCCAGCCTCAACCTCATCCTCGGCTTTGGCGGGCTCGTCAGCTTCGGACATGCGGCCTATATCGGCTTGGGGGCCTACACGGTGGGCGTGCTGATGGACGCGGGCATCACGTCGGCCTGGATTGCCTGGCCGGCGGCGATGGGGGTCAGCGCAATCGCTGCGGCCCTCATCGGCGCCATCAGCCTGCGTACACGCGGCGTCTACTTCATCATGATCACGCTGGCGTTTGCGCAGATGTTCTATTACCTGGCCGTGTCGCTGAAGGCCTATGGCGGCGACGACGGCCTGTCGCTGGCGCAGCGCTCGGTGCTCGGCTTCGGCCTGGACCTGAAGGACGATGCGAGCTTCTACTGGGTGGCGCTCGCACTCTTCGCCATCGTCATGGCCGGCCTGCAGCGGCTCGTGAACTCGCCCTTCGGCTGGCTGCTGCAGGGCGCGCGCGAGAACGAGGTGCGCGTCGCCGCCGCGGGCGGTCGCGTGTTCGCGCTGCGCTGGCAGGCCTTCGTGCTCGCGGGCGCCATCGCGGGTCTGGCGGGCGCCATGCTGGCCAACCTCAACGGCCTGGTGTCGCCGCACCTGATGCACTGGTCGCAGTCCGGCCAGTTGATGGTCATGGTCATCATCGGCGGCGCTGGAGCGCTGTGGGGCGGGCCGCTGGGTGCGCTGGCGTTGCTGCTGCTGGAGGAACTGCTGTCAGGCTACACCCTTCATTGGCAGCTCGGTCTGGGCGCCTTGCTGCTGCTGGTCGTGCTCTATGCGCCGCGCGGGTTGGCGGGACTGAACTGGAAGACGCGCCGTGCTTGAAGTCAAACAGCTGGTGAAGCGCTTCGGCGCGCTGGCCGCGACCGATGGCGCGAGCTTCGAGGTGCGGGCGGGCGAGCTGCATGCGCTGATCGGCCCCAACGGCGCCGGCAAGACGACGCTGATCCACCAGATCTCCGGCGCGCTTGCGCCCGATTCAGGTGCCATCGTCTTCGATGGCGCGGACGTCACGCGGCAAGGCATGGCCCGTCGCGTGCAGGCCGGCCTGGTGCGCAGCTTCCAGATCACCAGCCTCTTCAAGCCCTGCACGGTGCGTGACAACCTCGTGCTCGCCGTGCTGGCGCGGCGCGAGGGCGCGCCGTCGTGGTGGCGCACCGCGCGCGCCGACGCGGCCGCGCATGCAGAAGCCGACGCGCTGCTTGCACGGGTGGGGCTGACGGCTCAGGCCGGCCGCACCGCCGGCGAGCTTGCGCATGGCGAGCAACGCCAGCTTGAAGTCGGCCTTGCACTGGCTGCCAAGCCGCGTCTGCTGCTGCTGGACGAGCCGCTGGCTGGCATGGGTCCGGACGAGTCCACCCGTATGGTCGAGCTGCTGCAGGCCCTCAAGCGCGAAGGCCTGACGCTGCTGCTGGTCGAGCACGACATGGACGCCGTCTTCCGCCTCGCTGACCGCATCTCGACGCTGGTGGTCGGCCGCGTCATCGCTAGCGGCACGCCGGCCGAGATCCGCGAGCATGCCGAGGTGAAGCGCGCCTACCTTGGCGACGAGCTGGAGGCGGCCGTATGACGGCCTTGCTCGAGATCAAGGACCTGCAAGCCGGCTACGGTGCCAGCCAGGTGCTGTTTGGCCTGGAACTGACCATGCAAGCCGGCGAGGTGGCCACGCTGCTGGGCCGCAACGGCATGGGCAAGAGCACGCTGCTGCGCTGCCTGTGCGGGTGGATGGCGCCCAGCAGCGGCCGCATCCGCTTCTGCGGCCAGGACATCACCGGCTGGCCGGCCGACCGCATCGCGCGGCTGGGCCTGGCGCTGGTGCCCGAGGGGCGGCAGGTCTTCCCCAACCTCAGCGTGCACGAGCATCTGCGCGCCTTCGCGGCCAACCGCAGCGGCGCGGCCGAGCCGTGGACGGTGGAGCGCGTCTACGGCCTCTTCCCGCGCCTGGCCGAGCGCGCCGGCCACATGGGTCAGCAGCTGTCGGGTGGCGAGCAGCAGATGCTGGCCATCGGCCGCGCGCTGGTCACCAATCCGCGCCTGTTGGTGCTGGACGAGGCCACCGAAGGCCTAGCCCCTATCGTGCGCGAGGAGATCTGGCGCTGCCTGGATTTGCTGCGGGCCGCTGGCCAGACCATCCTCGTCGTCGACAAATACGTGCAGCGGCTGATTCGCCTGGCCGACCACCACACCGTCGTCGAGCGCGGCCGTGTCGCGTGGGCCGGCCCTTCGGCGGCGCTGGCGGCCGACCCGGCGCTGTGGCAAAAGTACGTGGGAGTCTGACGGTGAGCGCTTTCGCCTTTCAACGCGAGCAACTTGTGCGCTTCGGCCACTGCGACCCCGCCGGCATCGTCTTCTACCCGCGCTACTTCGAGATGCTCAATGAGCTGATCGAGGACTGGTTCGCCCAGGGCCTGTACCTGCCGTTCGACGTGCTCATCGGCCAGCGCGGCGTCGGCATGCCCACGGCGCAGCTCGACACGCGCTTCCTGCGCGTCAGCCGCCATGGCGACCGCCTCGTGCAAACCATCCACATCGAACGCCTGGGCGGCGGTTCGATGACGCTGCGCATCGCCTTCGACGGCGCCGACGGCACGCGCGTCGAGTTCACGCAGGTGCTGGTCTGTACTTCGCTCGCCACCCACAAGCCCCAAGCCTTTCCGGCCGATCTGCGTGCCGCGCTGGAGCGCTCGCTCGCCGCACAACAGGAGACAAACACATGAGCAACCACAAGCAAATCCTGCAGCCCGCCGGCTGGACCCAGCCGCGCGGCTATGCCAACGGCGTCGCGGCGAGTGGCCGCCAGGTCTTTGTCGCCGGCCAGATCGGCTGGAACGAGCGCTGCGAGTTCGACAGCGACGACTTCATCGCCCAGGTTCGCCAGACCCTGCTCAACATCCGCGCCGTGCTCGCCGAGGCCGGTGCGTCGCCCGAGCACATCGTGCGCATGACCTGGTACCTCATCGACAAGCGCGAGTACATCGCCCGCGGCCGCGAGGTGGGCCAGGCCTACCGCGACGTGCTGGGCCGCGACTACGGCATCGCCATGAGCGCCGTGCAGGTGTCGGCGCTGATGGAGGACAGGGCCAAGGTGGAGATCGAGGTGACGGCGATGGTGCCGGAGGCTGCGGGCCAGGGCGCTTGAGCCGCAATTCTGGTAATTCGGCTCACAATTTGAGCCGATAGTGCTAAATTGCGGCTCATGACCGCGAGAGCACGCCCCTGGAACTGGCTTCGCGCCGACTGGCCGGACTTCGTTTACGACAATGCGGCCGTCAGCGCCGACCTGGCCCAGGCCTACCGTTTGCATGGCGTCATGGAAGGCAAGGCTGCAGCCATCGGCTTCACCGGTACCAGCGACGTCGCGCTCGACTCGATGGCCGACGAGGTGCTGACCACGGCGGCCATTGAAGGGGAGCGGCTGTCGCTGGACGCCGTCAGGTCGTCGGTCATGCGCCGCATGGGCTTGAAGGCGCCGGGCCCCATCGACCGTGCCGTGGACGGCCTGGTCGCCGTCGTTCACGACGCGACCACCGCATCCGGCACGCCGCTCGACGAAGACCGGCTCTGCCGGTGGCAATCGGCGCTGTTCCCGGGCGGCACTTCAGGTGTTCAACGCATCGCCGTGGGCCGCTATCGGGATCACGAAGACCCGATGCAGATCATCAGCGGCCTGCCCGGCCGCGAGGTCGTCCACTACGAGGCGCTGCCATCGGCCGATGTGCCGCGGCACATGACGCGCTTCATCAACTGGTTCAACGACACCGCGCCCGGCGGCGCTTCCTCGGCGGCACGCCTGGACGGCCTTGCGCGTGCCGCTATCGCCCACCTTTGGTTTGAAAGCATCCACCCGTTCGAGGACGGCAACGGCCGCATCGGCCGCGCCCTCGTCGACATGGCCGTGGCCCAGAACCTCAGCACGCCGGTCAGGCTGTTCAGCCTGTCGCGGCAACTGCTGGAGCGCCGCTCCGATTACTACGACCAACTGAATCTCTGCCAGCGTGGCGGCATGGACGTGACGGGCTGGGTGCAATGGTTCGCGCAGCAATGTGCTGCGGCCTACTCGGCGGCCAGCGCCACGATGGACAACGCCCTCGTGAAGCGCCGGTTTGTGGAGCATCACGGGATCGCCGGGCTGCCTGAGCGCCAGCGCAAGGTGTTGCAGCGTTTGCTCGACGACGGTGACGGCGGTTTCGTGGGCGGGCTCAACGCCGAGAAGTACATGAAGATGACCGGTGCGTCCAAGGCCACGGCGACACGGGATCTGGCGGAGATGGTCAAGCGGGGGCAACTCTGGACCACGGGTGCGGGCAAGGCTTTGCGGTATCACGTTAACGTGCCGGGCTGGACGCACGGTGGCGCGATCGGTGAGAGTTTGGGCACGCGGTAGTGGGGGAGCTCCGGCACCTCGTGCCGCGCCGGCAGGTGAGCATGAGGTCGCACCTCATTGGCAGGCGCAATTAACTGCCTGGCTTCCTGCTTCTTTGCAGAGCAACACCAGTGAGCTGCGATACATCGAATGGCGCCGATTCCATCGCGCCAAGACACTCCAAGATAATTCGCGCGCAGTCTCTTTTTACGCGCACAAAGATCTGCTGGAGATCTTCATAGCCGATGTGCAACCTTTGTTCGCTCGGAAAGAGGTCTTGCGTGACAGTCAGCTTTCCGAAATCGTCAGCGTGCAGAAACGCCTTCTTGTGAAGAATCGCGTTGCGCAAGATTCGAAGATCGCCCATCACGTCTGACTGAACCATATTCAGCTTTACCTGCATCGAATCCGCTAGTCGCTGGCGTATCTCCAGCTCCCAATATGCATAGATGAAGATGACTATGGAGCGCGCGTGTTGTTGCTCGTTTGAGCCACCAGGAGCGTTCGCCGCCATGTAGTCATTAGCTCTCGTGATGCGGTCCAAGATTACGTCGGGTTGCGAGGGGTCTTCGTACGAAGTCCAAACGACAACCTTTTGGGCAGCTTCGTTAAAACCAGTCTTCGTCGGCCGAAGGATGCGGTGAACCTGACGCTCAACCTTTGTGTGGTGACCTGCGTAGCCAGCGAGAGCATCCATGTACGCGCCGCATTGCGCGTTGACGAAATCAATGAACTCCTGGGCAATAGCCGCCGCCTCTTCATTTGGCTGAATCGCTTTGGTCACACGCAGTCCTAAGCCAACACCACCTCAATCCCCCGCCCCCTCAACTGATCCACGATCGCCTGATCCGCCCCGGTGTCCGTGATCAGCATGTCCAGCTGTTCCACCGGGGCGATGACCGACAGGTTGCGCTTCATCAGCTTGGACGCGTCCGCCACGGCCACGACCTGGCGGCTGATCTTCATCATCTGGGCGTTCAACTGCGCTTCCAACAGATGGGGCGTCATCAGGCCGATGTCGGGGTCGAGGCTGTCGACGCCGAGGAAGAGGCGGTCGGCATACAGGCCCTGCAACGCGGCCACGGCCTGGGGGCCGGACAGCGAGAAGGAGTTGGGCCGCAACTGGCCGCCCGGCATGATGAGGTTGACGTGCGGCACCGTGGCCAGCAGCGCCGCGATGTTCAGCGCGTTGGTGATGACGTTCAGCGACGTCAGTCGCAGACCGCGAATCTGCTTGGCAATCTCTTCGGTCGTGGAGCCCGAGTCGAGCAGGATGGTTTCGCCGTCGCGGATCATCTTGGCCGCCTCGGTGGCGATGCGCACCTTCTGCTCGTGGCGCAGCTTCTGCTTCACGCCGATGGGCACTTCCTCGGTGTCGCGTTGGGCCAGTGCACCGCCGTGGGTGCGCAGCACAGCGCCGGTGGAGGCCAGCGAGTTCAGGTCGCTGCGGATGGTGACGACGGAGGTGCCGAAGCGCTCGGCCAGTTCGTCCACCGTGACGCGGCCCTGCGTCTGCACCAACTCGCGGATCAGCCGGCGCCGCTCGTCGATGAGCAGCGGGCTTTCGGTTTTCGCGGGCAGTGAGAGGGAGGTGGGCATGCAGTGGCGAAAGGCGGGGCGGGCTTTCGAATGATATCGACGGCTCAGGCGTCCAGTCGTGCCAGCGCCTCAGGCGTCAAAGGCCGGCCGGCCAGCCGAGCCGCGTACAGCGCAGCGCCCAGCTCCGGCCCGAAACGCGGCGTCTTCAGCACCGACCCCGGCAGGCGCCGCGCGAGGGCAGCTTGCAGCGGCCCCAGCACCAGCTCCCCGGCCGCAAACACGCCGCCGGAATAGGACACGGGCACGGCCTGGATGCCGCAAACCCCGGCAATGCCGAGGTTGCGCGCCACGCCCGCAGCGAGAGCCGCCAGTTCGTCGCCGGCGCGCACCAGCAACTGGCGGGCCTGCACGTCGCCCGCGTTGGCGGCGGCCGTGGCGAGGCGGGCGACCTGGGCCAGCTCGCTGCGCGCGGCGCTGCCGTTGATCTCGCGGCAGAGGTCGAGGTCATGCTTCAGCTCGAAGTGTTCGCGCACCAGGCCGAGCAGCGGGCCGGGCTCGGCGCGGCAGTCGGCCATGCGCGAGAACAGCGCCAGCACCTCGCGCGCCAGCCAGTGGGCCGAGCCTTCGTCGCCGAAGACCTCGCCCCAGCCGCCGCAGCGCGCGCCGCGGCCCATCCATTCGCCATAGGCGATGGAGCCGGTGCCGGCGACAAGKCTGATGCCGTCGGTGCCCGCCAGCGACCCGGCCCAGCTGCAGATCATGTCGTTGCCGACGCGGCTGTGTGGCACCACGCCGGTGAGCAGTGCGTCGAAGGTGYCGAGCAGCTCACTGTCCTCGCCATGCGCGGGCAGGCCGGCGAAGGCGTAGCTGACGTCGCTGGCCGCCACGCCGGCCTGGCGCAGCGCGGCCTGCACGCCGTCGCACAGCAGCGCGCGCAGTGCGTTGAAGCCGATCTCGATGTAGTAGCTCGTCGTCGACTCATGGCGCGCGAGCAGGCGGCCGATCTCGTCCACGAGGACGAAGGCGGTCTTGGTGCCGCCGCCGTCGATGCCGAGGAAAAGGCCGCTCATGGGTGCTGTTGCTGATTCACGGGATGGATGGTGACACCGCTGACGACGCGGGTCACGGTGCCCGAGGCGCTGGGGTTGTCGGGCGTGATGCCGAGCTGCAGCGAGGCGAGCAGGGCCAGGCATTGCGCGAACACCAGGGCCACGGGCGCCAGCGCCAGGTCGGGGGCGGACGCAGGCAGGGCGAGGTGGACGTCGTCGGCATGCGGAGTTTCGGCACCGTTCAGCGCAGACGTACGCAGGGCCAGCACGCGAGCCGGGCCCTGCTGGCGCAGCTCGCGCAGCAGGTCGAGGTCGTACTGGCGCGTGTAGGGGTCGTTGGACAGGATGATGACGACGAGCGTCTTGTCGTTGAGGATGGTCTTGGGCCCGTGGCGAAAGCCCAGTGTCGAGTCAGCCATGGCCACGAGCTTGCCGTCGGTCAGCTCCAGCATCTTCAGCGCGGCCTCGCGGGCAAGGCCCAGCAGCGTGTTGCTGCCGAGGAAGACGATGCGCTCGAAGGGCGCGTCGGTCAGCGCGTAGAGGCGGTCGCTTTCTGATTCCACCAACGTGGCGGCGGCTTGAGCCAGCGCTGTCACCGGCGCCAGGGGCAGGCTGAAGGCCCAGGCGGCCGCCAGCAGCATGCCGCTGAAGCTGGACGTCATCGCAAAGGCGCGGTCATTGGTCTCGTCGGGCAGCAGCAGCACTTGCGCGCCCGGCTGGCCAGCCATGCGCCGGTTCAGTGTCCCGTCCGCCGCGCAGGTGATGACGAGGTGGTGGCAGGTCTTGATGAAGCGATCAGCCAGGTCCACGGCGGCCAGGCTTTCGGGGCTGTTGCCGGAGCGGGCGAAGGACACGAGCAGCGTCGGCACTTCGGCCTGCAGGCATTGCTCGGGGCTGGAGACGATGTCGGTCGTCGCCACGGCCTCGACGCGGATGCCGGGGCGTTGGCCGAGGTGGCGCAACAGGGCCGGTGCGATGCACTGGCCGATGAAGGACGAGCTGCCGGCGCCGGTCAGCACGATGCGCAGCTGGGGCAGGGCGAGCAGCGGCGCCAGGAAGGCGTCGAGGGCGGGGCGCTCGGCTTGCAGTTGGGCGTAGACGGTTTGCCAGACGGCGGGTTGATGCGCGATCTCACGGGCCGTGTGCGCGGCGCCGCGGTGGTCGAGGTCGGTGGGGTCGAGATGAAGCAGGGTCATATTCAGGCGGCGCAGGCGTGCAGATAGGGGCGCAAGGCTTGGACGGTGCCGTCGCGCAGCAGGGAATCGGTGCCGGTGGTGATGCGGCCGTCGCGCACCGCCTCGTACTGGCGCGGCAGGTACTGGCTCAGCAGCGTCAGCGGCGGCGGCGCGGCGTCCAGGCGGGCCAGCATGGTCCGGCAGGCCTCTCGCACGGCGGGGTGGGCCCAGTAGTAGCGGATGCGGTCGCTTAAGGAATATGCGAGGTCGACATCCAGCCGCGCCGGGTCCTGGTAGTAGCCGCGCCAATGCTCAGGCTCGGCGCGCATGACGCCCAGCACGGTGTCGACCAGGCCTTCGCCCTTGCCCACCCATTCGCGCTCCACAGCGGCCAGGGCCCACAGCGTCTCGCGCAGTGCGAAGGTCACGCCGGGGCCGACCTTCAGGATGGCGAAGTGGTCGCGGGCCAGTTGGGTCAGGTGCTCGGGGGTCTGGTAGTCGGTCGAATGGGCTTCGAAAACCATGCCGGGCTGGCTCTCGATGAAGGCGCTTAACGATCGCGCCTTCTCGGGCCGGTAGTCGATGACCTTGTGGTGGTCGAACTCCACGCCGGGCTGCACGACCATGGCGACGACACGCTCCCAGGCCAGGTCCAGCCCCGCGCGGGCGAAGGCGTCGCGGTGCAGTTCCAGCGTGGAGGCGGCGGCCTCGGGCGACGTCACCGCCAGCT
>NZ_JBFULE010000135.1:0-10039 GCF_056400485.1 Roseateles sp. P5_B10 | reverse complement strand
GCCCAGGCGAGCCTGGGCCAGATCGGGTTGAAGGTGGTCGGCCAAGGCGGTGATCAGCTTCAGCACCTGGGCCTGCTGGCCGGCGTCCATGTCCGCGAAGGGCAGGCCCATGGCGTCCAGCGGCCTGGCACGCGCGGCATTGCCGCTGACGATGTCGCCAAAGGGGCGGGTGCTGAAGATGGCGCGCGAACGCTGTGCCGGCGCCAGACCGGCCAGCCATTGGCGGGCCAGGTCTTCCTCGCTACCCAGCAGGCGAAAGCCCTGCCGCGGCCCGGCAGGCACGACGGCCGGGTTGGCGCCAAAGAATTGCGGCAGCGTCGACACATAGCGGTCGCCGTTCAGGCTGAAGTGCAGCGACAGGTGATGCCCCTCGACGCGCCATCCCCAGCCGGCAGCGCCGGGCTCGCCGAACAGCGCGACGGCGTAGTTCTCGGGGTCGCGAGAGCTTCCCGAGCCTTCGATCTGGCGCAACGCGATCTCCAGCGCCATCAGCGCCCTCACCTTGTCCAGCCCGCTCTCGTTCAGCGCGGTGCGCAGCAGGGCCGTCGTCGCCTCGCGCTGCGCGGGAGACATCGCCTTCAAGGCGATGCCGTCACGGCGGCGCGGCGTGTGGTGCCAGTCGCTGCGGGCGGCCTCGGTGAAGGGCTGCAGCAGCTCACCGCGCTGTGCTGCCGGTGTGGCCTGCACGAGCTGCAGGCCGGCCTGGGTAGGCGCTGGCGCTTGGGCGTGTGAAGCGGACATGACGGCCAGCAGCGTGGCAAGAATCGAACCTGCCAAAAGAGCGCGACGGAGTTTCATGGCGCGCAACATAACGCGGCTGTTCCTAGGGATCAACTTTCCGTCAGGCCCCGCCTAGGCTGGCCGCCCAACCAGGAGATGCCCATGACTGCCAAGAACACGATCTGCCTCTGGTATGACGGTGACGCCGAAGCCGCCGCGCGTTTCTAYGCCGAGACCTTCCCCGACAGCCGCGTCGGCGCTGTCCACCGCGCGCCGGGCGACTACCCCGACGGCAAGCAGGGCAACGTGCTGACCGTGGAGTTCACCGTCGCCGGCATCCCRTGCATCGGCTTGAACGGTGGCCCGATGTTCAAGCACAGCGAAGCCTTCTCCTTCCAGATCGCCACCGACAACCAGGCCGAGACCGACCGCCTGTGGAAAGCCATCGTCGGCAATGGTGGGCAGGAAAGCCAATGCGGCTGGTGCAAGGACCGCTGGGGGCTGTCGTGGCAGATCACGCCGCGCGCGCTCATCGATGCCATCAGCGACCCCGATACCGCCGCTGCCAAGCGGGCCTTCGAGGCCATGATGGAGATGCAGAAGATCGACATCGCCAAGATCGAGGCCGCACGACGCGGTTGAGCGGGCCCGCCGGGCCCTGAGAATCCCGGCCATGAGACCTGCCCTCACCATCGCAGGGCTGCTGGCCGCCGCCCTGCTGGTCAGTTGCGCCCACCACCCCAGCCTCGCACCCCAACCGCTCGCCGAAGCCGACGCGGCCGTCGAGCGCTTCATCGCCCAGGGCCAGCTGCCAGGCGCCGCGCTGTGGGTCGAGCGCGTCGGCCACGGCAGCCACCATCGCGCCTACGGCCAGCGTGCCGTCGAGCCGGCGCCCGAGCCGCTGGACGAGGCCACCATCTTCGACGCCGCCTCGCTGACCAAGCCGGTCGTCACCGCCACGCTGGTGCAGCTGCTGCGCGAGCGCGGCCAGCTTGACCTCGAGGCGCCACTGCAGCGCTATCTGCCAGGCTGCGGTGGCGCCGACAAGGCCGCCATCACGTTGCGCCTGCTGCTGACGCACAGCTCGGGCCTGCCCTCCGGCCTGCCCCGCAATGGCGCCGGCGACTGGGCGGGTAAGGACGACGCCCTGCGCATCGCCTGCGGCCTGCCCCTGGCCGCTGCGCCGGGCGCGCAGTTCCGCTACTCGGACGTCAACTACATCCTGCTCGGCCTGATCGTCGAACGCGCCAGTGGTGTGGCGCTGGAACGCCTGGCCGAGCAGGCCCTGTTCCAGCCCCTGGGCATGATGGACAGCGGCTATCTGCCGCTGCGCCGCATGGACGCCTCACGCGTCGCACCGACCGAGAAGTTGCCCGGTGGCCAGGTGCTGCGCGGCGAGGTGCACGACCCGACCGCCCGCAAGATGGGCGGCGTGGCCGGCCATGCAGGCCTGTTCACGACGACGGCGGACCTGGCCCGCTTCGCGCGCATGCTGCTGGCCGGCGGCGTGGGCGAGGACGGCCGACGCCTGCTGTCCGAGCAAAGCGTGGCCCTGCTGACGACGCCGCAGTCCCCGCCCGGCCTCGCAGAGCAGCGCGGCATGGGCTGGGACATCGCCTCGCCCTATGCGCGCCCGCGCGGCAGCCTCTATCCGCCCACCAGTTTTGGCCACACCGGCTTCACCGGCTGCGCCTTCTGGCTGGACCCGACGAGCCGCAGCTTTTTCGTGCTGCTGTCCAACCGCGTGCATCCAACCGCAGGCACCAATGTGCTGCCGCTGTATGGCGAGCTGGGTACGCTGGCGGCGCGGGCGGCGGGTTTGTAGGCGGATAAGCCAAGCCCATCGCGCCACAGCCCGTTTCGTCGCATGGGCCATGCCTCATGCGCGCGCCGACCTAGATTGCATGCCTTCAATGGCACAGGATCTGCATGAACCCCATGAGGCGTGACTGGTCGAGACGGGTCTTGCTCGGCGTGCTGGCGGCTGCGCCGGCTGCCAYCAGGGCGGCGCTGGCGACCCAAGGCGAGGTGTTCGTTGTCTCCACCCTGTACTCGCGGCACAAGCTGGTGCCGGCCTATGGCCTGCCCGTGCTCCGCCAGGTCATCGAGGCCGTGAAGCCCGATGTGCTGGTGTTGGACGTCACACCCAAGGAACTGCGCACCCGCAAGGTCTGGCCCGGCAAGGTCGAGTACCTCGACGTCATCTTTCCCTACCTCGATGCCACCGGCATCCCGGCTCTGGGATCGGAACCGGACGAAGCCTTGTTCAATCAGCTGACGGGCTCGGTGGGCCAGGCTTACAAGGCCTTCGGTGAGCGGAACCCGGCCGGCGCCAAGGCGCTCGACGAGCTGAAGCAGGCCACGTATCGCGCGCTGGCCAGCGGGTGGAGCTCTGCTGCCGACGTGAACAGCGAGAAGACGGACCGGCTGGTGGCTGCGCTGCGGGAGATCGAGGAGGGCCTGGTGGGCCAGGAGGCTGCCCAGGTGCAGGCCCAGTGGGATCAGCACCACGCCGATCGGCTGCGCGACGCCGTGCACGCGCATGCCGGCAAACGGGTGCTGATGCTGGTGGGCATCGAAAGCCGCTACCGCGTGCTGCGCAACCTGCGGTCTGCGGACGAGATTCACCCGACCGACGCCGAGGCGTGGCTGCGGCGCGCCGGACTCTGATCCCGCGCCCCGAAGCCTGACGGCTTGAGCGCGAAAAGCAGCGCCAACTGAAATAGCTCAGTCGTTTTGCTTCGTTGGCGCCGCATGGCCCGCTGCCTAGAGTGGCGGGCATGTCTCTCGCCCTCGCTTCCCTTTCTGCGCCACCCGTGCTCATCCTGCAGCGCGTGGGCCAGTCGCGTGGGGCGCGGCCGCTGTTCGAAGAGATGGACCTGGCCCTGCATCCCGGCCAGCTGCTGTGGGTGCAGGGCGCCAACGGCAGCGGCAAGACCAGCCTGCTGCGGCTGATCTGCGGCCTCAGCGCGCCGCGCGCGGGGCGGGTGCATGTGGAGCGCGAGTTGCTCTACATCGGCCACCGGCCCGGGCTCAAGGACGTGCTGTCGGTCATCGAACAGCTGCGCAGCAGCGCCGCGCTGGCCGGGCGTCCTTGCACTGAAGGACAGGCTCTGGCGGCACTCGCGCCGGTCGGCCTGGACGACGCCGCCGGGCTGCGCCTGGCCCAGCTGTCCGAGGGCCAGCGCCGCCGCGTCGCCCTGGCGCAGTTGTGGCTTCCCCGGGTTGCACCGCTGTGGGTGCTGGACGAGCCGCTCGCCGCGCTGGACGCCGCGATGGCCGATCGCATCGCCCAACGCCTGGATCGGCATGCGGATGAAGGCGGCAGCGTCGTGTTCACCAGCCACCAGGCCCTGCCGCTCAAGCGCAGCGTCCGCAGCCTGCAGCTCGGGAGGCCTTGATGGGCGTCGCTCTGCAGGCCGCCGCGGCGCTCGCCCGGCGGGAGTGGTCCAGCACGCTGCGCCAGCCGGCCGAATGGCTGACGCCTCTGGGCTTCGTCGTCGGCGTGGCCGCCATGTTTCCCCTGGGTCTCGGGCCCGAGCCGGCTAGGCTGCGCGAGCTGGCGCCGGGACTGCTGTGGATTGCCGCTCTGCTGGCCAGCCTGCTCGCCCTGCCGCGCCTGTTCGCACCCGACCTGGCCGACGGCAGCCTGGAGCAATGGTGGCTGGCGCCGCTGCCACGCCCTTTTGCCGTGGCGCTGAAGCTGGCCGTGCACTGGGCCTTAAGCAGCCTGCCGCTGGTGCTCGTCACGCCGCTTCTGGCGCTGGCCTTCGGCATCGACAACCCGACGCCACTCGCGCTGAGCCTGCTGCTCGGCACACCCGCCTTGGCGCTGCTCGGCGGCCTGGGCGCGGCGCTGGTGCTGCATGCGCGCGCCGGCGCCGGCTTGCTGGCCCTGCTGCTGCTGCCGCTGGAGGTGCCGGTGCTCGTCTTCGGCACTGCGGCGGCCCAAGGCGGTGCGAATGCAGACACCGCCCTGCTGCTGCTCGGCGCCTGGCTGGCCGTGCTGCTGGCCCTCGCCCCCTGGGCCACCTCGGCCGCTCTCTCACTGATGTTGGATTGAATGACCACCCCGCACCCGCTCTGGCGCTATGCCAGCCCCGCCCACTTCCTGCCGCTGACCGGCCGGCTGCTGCCCGCGCTGTGGCTGCTGGCAGCACTCGGCATAGCGACCGGCCTCACCCTCGGCCTCTTCATCGCGCCCACCGACGCCCAGCAGGGCGAGGCCTACCGCATCCTCTACCTGCACGTGCCGGCGGCCTGGATCGCCATGGTCTGCTACGGCGCCATGGCCTTCTGGGCGCTGTGGGGCCTGGCCTGGAAGACGCGCCTGGCCTTCGTGCTGATGCGCGCGCTGGCGCCCACCGGCGCCCTGTTCGCCGTGCTGACGCTGCTGACCGGCTCGCTCTGGGGCCGGCCGACCTGGGGCACCTGGTGGGTCTGGGATGCACGCCTCACCTCGGCCCTGCTGCTGGCCCTGCTCTATGTCGGCTTCATCGCGCTGACCTCGGCGGTCGACACGCCCGACGACCCGCGTCGTGGCGACCAGGCCGGCGCGCTGCTGGCGCTGGTTGGCGCGCTGAACCTGCCAGTGCTGTATTTCTCGGTCAGCTGGTGGAACACCCTGCACCAGGGCGCCTCCATCACAGCGCGCGGCAGCGCGATCGCGCCGGAGATGCTGGCGGCGCTGCTGCTGTCGACGCTGGGGTTCTGGGCCTATGCCGGCGCTGTCGTGCTGGCGCGGGCGAGGCGGCTGCTGCAGGCCCGGGTCGAGTCCGAGGCGCGCTGGCCACGTGCGCTTGGGAGCCTGACATGAGCGAGCTCTTCGGCGCCCACGCGTTCTATGTCTGGGCTTCACTCACGGCCGTGGCCCTAGGCATCGCCGTCGAGCTGTGGTCCCTCCGCCGATGAAACCCCGCCACATCCGCCTCCTCGGCCTGCTCGCCATGCTGGCCCTGCTCGCAATGGCCGGAGGCCTGGTGCTGAAGGCCTTCCGCCAGAACCTCGTCTTCTTCGTCACGCCCAGCGAGATCGTGCGCGGTGAAGCGTCGGCCGGCACGCGCTTTCGGCTCGGCGGCATGGTGGCGCCTGGTTCAGTGCAGCGCGGCGCCGACGGCCTGATGAGCTTCACGGTCACCGACGGTGCACGCGACGTCGCCGTGAGCTACCGCGGCCCGCTGCCCGACCTGTTTCGCGAAGGCAAGGGCGTGGTCGCGCAGGGCAAGCTGGCCGGCCTGGGCTTCGTCGCCGACGAGGTGCTGGCCAAGCATGACGAGAGCTACATGCCGCCCGAGGCTGCCGCGGCGCTCAAACAAGCGAGCGCAAGATGACGCCCGAACTCGGCCAGTTCGCACTGCTGCTGGCGTTGGCGGTCGCACTCGCGCAGGCGCTACTGCCGCTGTGGGGCGCACAGTCCGGCCGCACGCGCTGGATGGCTCTTGCGCGGCCCCTGGCCACCGTCGGCTTCGGCCTCGTCAGCACCGCCTTCGCCACGCTGGTCGCCAGCTTCATCCAGCTCGACACCTCGGTCGCCTACGTCGCCGCCAACGCCAGCCACGAGCTGCCGCTGGGCTATCGCATCACGGCGAGCTGGGGCGGGCACGAGGGCTCGCTGCTGCTGTGGGTGTGGATGCTGGCGGCCTGGGGCGCGCTGGTGGCCGCCCGCAGCCGCAAGCTACCGCCCGCCTTCGCGGCGCGCGTGCAGGGCGTGCTTGGCGCCGTGGCGGCTGGCTTCCTCGCCTTCATCGCCTTCACGTCCAACCCCTTTGCTCGGCTGCTGCCCGCGCCGCTGGAGGGCCGCGACCTGAACCCGCTGCTGCAGGACCCCGGCATGGCGGCCCACCCGCCGCTGCTCTACATGGGCTATGTCGGCTTCGCGGTCGGCTTCGCCTTCGCGGTGGCGGCCCTGCTGGACGACGCGCCCGACGCGCGCTGGACGCGCTGGGCCCGGCCCTGGGTGCTGGCCGCGTGGTCGGCGCTGACGGGCGGCATCCTGCTCGGCAGCTTCTGGGCCTATTACGARCTGGGCTGGGGCGGCTTCTGGTTCTGGGAYGCGGTCGAAAACGCCGCCTTCATGCCCTGGCTGCTGGGCACCGCGCTGATCCACTCGCTGGCCGTGGCCGACAAGCGGCCGGGCTTCCTGCGCTGGAGCCTGCTGCTGGCGCTGCTGGCTTTTTCGCTGTCGTTGCTGGGCACCTTCCTCGTGCGCTCGGGCGTGGTCAGCTCGGTCCACGCGTTCGCGAGCGACCCGTCGCGCGGCCTCTTCATCCTGGCGCTGCTGGCGCTGGCCGTGGGCGGGTCGCTGACGCTGTACGCGCTGCGCGTGGGCCGCCTGCCCGCGGCCGAGGGCTACGCTTTCGGCTCGCGCGAATCGCTGCTGCTGCTGAACAACCTGCTGCTGGCCACGGCCACGGGCACCGTGCTGCTGGGCACGCTCTACCCGCTGGCGGCCGAAGTTATCTCGGGCACCAAGCTGTCGGTCGGCGCCCCCTACTTCGATACCGTCTTCCCGCCCATCATGCTGCCCCTCGTCGCCCTGCTCGTCGTCGGGCCGCTGGCGCGCTGGCGGGTGGCGGCACTGGGTGCCGTGAAGCCGTTGCTGCCGCTGGCATTGACCGCGCTCGCGAGCGCTGCGGTGCTGGCCGTCGCACTGCAAGGCTCGCTGTGGCTGGCTGCCGGCATCGCCACCGGCCTGTGGGCGCTCGGCGGCACGCTGTCACTCGCCTGGCACCAGCGCGCCGCCTGGCGGCACAGCCTGCCGCTGTGGCTGGCGCATGCCGGCATCGCCGTCTTCGTGCTGGCCGTGACGCTGGTGCGCAGCCTGGAGCAGGCGCATGACCTGCAACTCGCGCCTGGCGAGCAGGTGCGCGTGGCAGGCCATCTGCTGCGCTTCGAAAGGCTGGAGGCCGTGGACGGCGCCAACTACCGCGCCGCCCGGGCCAAGCTGGTGTGGCAACACGGCGGTGAGGTCATCACGCTGTCGCCGGAGAAGCGCGTCTATACCCGTCGGCAGTCTGCGATGACCGAGGCGGCCATCTCGCGCGGCCCGTGGCGCGACGTCTACGTCAGCCTGGGCGATGCCGATGTCGACGGGCGCTGGGCGCTGCGCCTGCAGATCAAGCCCTTCATGAGCTGGGTGTGGATCGGCGCGCTGCTGATGGCCGTCGGCGGCCTCTGGGGCGCACTCGCTCGGGGACGCAGCCCGCGCGCCGAGTTGCAGCCCAACTTCGTCCCCGCGCTCTCGACGCCATGAAACCCAAGCTCGCCACCCTCGTTCCGCTGCTGGCCAGCGCAGCCCTCGTTACGCTGCTCGCACGCGGCCTGAACCGAGATGCCCTGGCGGAGCCCACTTCGCCCTTGATCGGCAAACCTGCTCCCGTGCTCGACCTCGAGCGCCTGGACGGCGAAAGCCTGGCTTTGCAAGGCCAGGTCTGGGTGCTGAATGTGTTCGCCTCCTGGTGCGCGCCCTGCCGCGCCGAGCTGCCGGTGCTGGGTCAGCTCGCCGAACAGAGCGGCGTGCGCGTCGTCGGCCTGGACTACCGCGACACGCCCGAGCTGGGCCTGGCCTTCCTGAAGCGCCACGGCAACCCGTATGCGCTGACCTGGCTGGACCCGCAAGGCAAGGGCAGCCTGGCCTGGGGCATCACCGGCGTGCCCGAAACCTTTGTCATCGACCGTCGCGGCGTCGTGCGGCTGCGGCTCACGGGGCCGGTCACGGCGGAGGACCTGAACAAGCGCCTGCTGCCCCTGATCGCGAGGTTGAAGCGTGCGTAGCCTCGTCGCGCCCCTGCTGCTGGCCGCGGCCTTCAATGCCCGGGCTGAAGACCTCGATACCCGCGTCGAACGTCTGGCTCAGGAGCTGCGTTGCGTCGTCTGCCAGAGCCAGAGCGTGGCCGAGTCCAGCGCGCCGCTGGCCGTCGACATGAAGCGCCAGCTGCGCGAAGGCCTGGCCGCCGGCCGCAGCGAAGTCGAGCTGCGTGAGGAGCTGGTGCAGCGCTATGGCGAGCAGGTGCTCTACCGCCCCGCCCTGCACGCCGGCACGGCGCCGCTCTGGTTCGGGCCGCTGGCACTGCTGGCCATCGGTGCCGGTGTCTATCTGCGCCAGGGCCGGCGGCGCGAGGAGCCGCGGTGAGCCTATTCATCCTCGCCGCCGTCGTGTTGACGCTGGCCTCGCTGCTGCCTCTCGCGCCGGCCCTGCTGGGCCCCAACAGCCCACGCGCATGGCGCACCGCTGCAGTCCTGGGACTGGCCCTGCCGCTCGCTGCCAGCCTGCTCTACGTCCAACTCGGCCGACCCGACGCCATCAACCCGCCGCCTGCGCTGCCCGCCAACCCCGTTCAGCAGATGGTGCAGCGCCTGGCCGACCGTCTGCAGCGCACGCCCGACGACGCCGAAGGCTGGGCCCTGCTGGCCCGCGCCTACGAGCAGTTGGGCCGCCCGCAGGACGCCCTGCCCGCCTACGCGCAACTCGAACGCCTGCGCCCCGCCGACCCGCAGCCCTTGAGCCAGCACGCCGTCACCCTCGCTTTGGTGCAAGGCCGGGGCCTCGCTGGTGAGCCCGAGGCGCTGCTGCAACGCGCGTTGAAGCTCGACCCGCACCATGTGCCCACGCTGGCCCTGCTCGGCAGCGCCGCCCATGAGCGCGGCGACACGGCGGCGGCTGTGGGCTACTGGCGCCGCGTGCTGGCCGAGGTGCCGGCCGACAGCGACATCGCCGCCTCGCTGCGCGACAGCATCGCGAAGGCGCAGGCCCGTTGAACAGGCCCTACATTGCGGCTGACCGTCTTCAGCCCGGAGCCCCGCCATCGACTCGCCGCCCCGCCCCGTCAGCTTCTGGGAAGCCTTCCGCTTCTGGCTCAAGCTCGGCTTCATCAGCTTCGGCGGGCCGGCCGGGCAGATCGCCATCATGCACACCGAGCTGGTCGAGCGCCGCCGCTGGATCAGCGAGAAGCGCTTCCTGCATGCGCTGAACTACTGCATGGTCCTGCCCGGCCCCGAGGCCCAGCAGCTCGCCACCTACATCGGCTGGCTGATGCATCGCAGCTGGGGCGGCATCGTCGCCGGCGCGCTGTTCGTGCTGCCGTCCCTCTTCATCCTCGTCGCGCTGGCCTGGGTCTACATGGCCTGGGGCAAGCTGCCCGTCGTGGCCGGCCTCTTCTATGGCCTCAAGCCCGCGGTGACGGCCCTGGTCGTGCATGCGGCCCACCGCATCGGCACGCGGGCGCTGAAGAACGGCTGGCTGTGGGGCATCGCTGCCGCCGCCTTTGTCGCCATCTTTGCGCTGGACGCACCCTTCCCGCTGATCGTGCTGGCCGCTGCC
>NZ_JBFULE010000134.1:0-17101 GCF_056400485.1 Roseateles sp. P5_B10 | reverse complement strand
GTGATCAACGCCGTGCCGCGTGCATCCTTGAACGGGCCCAGCGGGTTGTCGGCCACCGCCACGCCGATGGCCTTGCCCGGCTGCGTGTCGTTGTGCTGCACGGTGGCGTAAAAGTAGAAGCGGCCATTGCGCTGCACCACCTGCGCGGCCCAGGCATCGCTCACCGCCCACTTGAAATCGGTGGGCTTCATGATGGTGCCGTGGGCGGTCCACTGKCGCAGGTCCTTGGACGAGTAGGCCAGCCACTCCTTCATCAGGAAGAAGTCGTTGCCCTTGGCCTCGTCGCGACCCACGTAGAGGTAGGCCGTGTCGCCCACCACCAGCGGTGCGGGGTCGGCGGTGAAGCGGTCGCGCAGCACGGGGTTGGCGCCTGGTGCCAGTCCGGCGGCCGGAGCGGCGGCACACGTGATGGCTGCGCAGCAAAGAGCGGTGTGTTGAAGCAGTCTGGCGAGGCGCATGGCTAAGTGAGAACCTTCAATTCGGTTGTGGCGGCTGTGCACATGGTGGTTTGCGGACTCATCGATCGACCCCACGGGCAAAGCAGGGTCATCGTCAGCAGCGAGGTCCGCGGGAGAAATGAATGGATTCGCCCTGCGGCATATGACTCCTCCAACCTCGCGCCTTGATTCACCGTTTAATCAATTTGATGGGGCGGTTAATCAATTGACCAAAATAGTTGCGGTCGTGCTGCGCAAGCAATCTTAGTTCGTTCGGTGGCCGAACTAACTAGGGAAAAACCTAGCGGCTTCCCCGTGTCAAGGGACGATCAGCTGCGTGCTTCGAGGACCTGGCAAGCTTCGGCCGTGAACGATTTCGATGGGCAGAACGATGTCGCTTGGGCCGGCGTAGGCTTCCCCTCGGCGCTGCGCTTCGATCAACTGCATCAGGACCTCGACCGCGCGGCGCCCCATCTCAAGCAGGGGCTGGCGCACCGTCGTCATGTGCAGTGAGCGGGCCAGCAAGGTGTCATCGAAGCCTGCAATCGAGATGTCCCGAGGAACGCTCAGCCCGACGCCCTCCAATGCCTCGATGCAGCCGAAGGCGATGTCGTCGCTGCCACAGCAGACGGCCTCGGGCAACGGCCGGCCGCGGTGGCGTTGCAGCCATTCCTGCATGGCCTGCCTGCCCCCTTCGCCGGTGAACCACGTGCGGATCACATGGTCGGAAGCAACTTCGACCCCGGCTTCGGCATGGGCGCGCAGGAAGCCCTCGACACGGCGGTCCGCGCCCTTGGCGCGCACCGGTCCCCCCACGCAGAGGATGCGGCGATATCCAAGCCCGAGCATGTGGCGCGCGATGGCATAGCCGCCCGTTTCATCGTCCGCCTCGACGTTCACCTGCGCCCGCAACAGCCTGCCGGCATGGATCGTGACCATGGGCGTATGCGGTGGGAGCCAGGTMGTGCTGTCATCTTCCAGGTAGGGTGCCAGCACGACGAGTCCGTCGACGCGTCCGTCGCACAAGGCCGGGATGCGTTTCGGTGCTTCTTCCCAGCCACTGAGCGGAAAGATGGATGTGGTCTGGTGCGCCTCCGTCGCGCCCCGCACGACGCCGTTGAACACTTCCAGGAGGTAGAGGTTGGGTTCCTCATTGGCGATGTTGGCGACGAAGCCAATGGCATTGGTGCGTTGAAACGTCAGCGCACGCGCGGTCGCGTTAGGCCGGTAGCTCAAGCGCGCCGCCACCGCAAGGACCCGCTCACGCGTCTCGATCGATACGCGCGTCGAACCGTTCGCACCGCTGAGCGCGGAGGACGCCGCCGCTTCAGAAACCCCCGCTTCTCGCGCGACGTCAGCGAGCGTGGGCAACTTGTGACGATGGCTCTTCGGCGGCGTGGAAGGCTTGGGTATCGAAGCGGACACTGTCCGGCGGGCGGGAGAGACGGGGCGGCGCACTCTAGCATCGCGTCTAGCTGGAACCAGGTATCGCCAGAGTTGATCCGACCCTCGACCTCCGGTGCTTGCGGGCGCGGCAGCAATCGTCTTGACGAGTCTGGACGGCGAGCCCGAGCCGGCGTGCTGCACGTGGACGAAGGTCTGGCTGACGACAAACGCAACGTTCTGGCCGCAGAGCGTACCGACGTCCTTGGGAAGGGTGCACCGAAATGCTCGAGCGAAGCCCACCTCGTAAATTCTCATGTTCAGCGAGACGAACTCCGGAAAGTTCTTCATGAGGCGGCGGCTCAGGGTGCCGTGACCACCCGCTTCAGAGCGTCCCGGTCGGTCGCTTGAAAGGAAGCTCGGGAGCTGAGCGGCCAACCTGGGCGCCGCGGCGAAAGACTGCAACCAGCCTGGAGCGGGCGTCGGTCAACACCGGAGTTGGCGAGTGGAGGTGACCTCGACGCGACTGACACGGCAAGTTGGTGCAGGATGGCTCATTCGCCCATCAAGCAGCGATGGTGTGAGCGGAACGCCCGAGCCATGTTGGCCAGGCCTTGTCTTGCGACCGCGGCCGTGACGACCTGAGGCGCCGCGCGCAGCTCAGCTGGGAAGCGGCCCATGCCGGCGAACAGGCAGTACCAGGACGGGCGCAGATACATCAGCTTCGCGCCGTGGCGCTCCAGCTCGGCCTCGAAGTCGCCGCCGCGGTCCCAGACGTCGAGCAGGCTGGCGAGCCGGTCGGAGATGTTCTTGTTGGCGCGGTTGGCACGCCAGTAGTCGGTGTCGCGACGCGTGTTGAGCTGGTAGTGGGCGACGACGTAGTCGCGCACGCCCTCGAACATCTCGCTGACGCGGCGATTGAACGCGTCCTGTTGTCGGCGCTCGAATTCGCCACCTTCCATGGCTGCGATGAACTGCTCCACGCTGAGCTGGATCAGCATCAGCGCCGTCGCTTCCAGCGGTTCGATGAAGCCCTGGGCCAGGCCGATGGCGACGCAGTTCTGGCGCCAGTGCTGCTTCACGCAGCCAACGCGCATGCGCAGGCGTCGCGCGGTGGCGCCTTCGGCCGCGGCGCCGAGGACCTCGCGCAACTCGCGCTCGGCCTCGTCATCGCTGACGAAGTCAGAGCTGTAGACATAGCCATTGCCATAGCGCGTCGTCAGCGGGATCTGCCAGGCCCAGCCGTGGCGCAGGGCGGTCGAGACGGTTTCGCAGGGGATGTCTTCGCCATCGACCAGCGGCGTCGGGATGGCGATGGCGCGGTCGTTGAAGAGGTTGTCGCGATAGGGGAGGAAAGGCTCGCCGAGCGTCTCGGTGATCAGCAGGCCTTTGAAGCCGCTGCAATCAACAAAGAGGTCCGCATCGACGCGCGCGCCGCTCTTCAGGTGCACAGCCGCGATGTCGCCGTTCTCGCGCAGTTCCACGCGCGCCACCGTGTCGACGATGTGGCGCACACCGAGGCCCACCGCGTGCGTGCGCAGGAAGGCGCCGAGCTTGCCAGCGTCGAAGTGATAGGCGTAATCCGTGCCGAGCGGCGCTCTTCGCTGCCGGGCCAACTCTGCGGCGAGAAAGAAGTCCCGCGGGTTGGCATCGGCCGCCTGGCCACGCCGACGCAGACAGGCGTTGGTGAAGAAGAGATTGCCCAGCTCACGGTCCGCTTCACTGAAGAAAGGATGAACGTAGCTCTCGTAGCCCGCAACGGTGCTCCAGCCGGGGAAGCGGATGCTGCTCTTGAAGGTCGCGTCACAGGCCGGCATCCAGTCGCGTTCTTCAATGCCCAGCGTGCGGAAGAAGTGGCGCAAAAAGGGCGTCGAACCCTCGCCGACGCCGATGGTGCCAATGTCGGCCGACTCGATCAGCGTGACGTCAACGCCGAGCCGCGCCCAGCGGTGCCGCAGCAGGTTGGCCGTCATCCAGCCGGCCGTGCCGCCGCCGACGATGGCGATGTGTTTGGGAGGCGCCATTGCTCAGCCTGCGGGTAGGGCAACCCGGACTTCAAATCCGCCGGCCGGGTGATTACGAAACCCGACCGTGCCGCCGTGGTCCGCCACGATCTCGCGCACGATGGACAGGCCCAAGCCCAAGCCCTCCTTGCGCATCGCGGCGCCATGCTCCAGCCGCGTGTAGGGCTGGCCCAGCCGCGCCAGCGCGCTCTCCGGCACACCGGGGCCATGGTCGCGCACGGTCACGAGCACGAGGCCGTCCTCGTCGCTGCACACGCTGACCTCCACCGGTTGCTGCTGGCTTTCGCCGTAGAACATCGCGTTGTCCAGCAAATTGCCGATGGCTCGCTTGAGCGCCAGCGGCTTGCCGAATACCGTCAGCGCCTCGTTCTGCAGCTCGATCTTGTGCCCTCCCATGCGCGCGTCGCGCACCATCTTCTGCAGCACGAGGTCGATGCGCAGCGGCGCGCGGTTCTCGTGGATGTCGGTGTCCTTGACGATCTGCAGCGCCGTTTTCACCATCATGTCCAGCTCGTCGAGGTCCTCATGGAACTCGTCCTGCACGGCGGTGTCGTCCAGCAACTCGCTGCGCAGGCGCAGCCGCGTGATCGGCGTGCGCAGGTCGTGCGAGATGGACGCGAACAGCCGCTCGCGGTCGCCGATGTAGCGGCGGATGCGCTCCTGCATGTCGTTGAAGGCCTCGATGGCCTGGCGCACCTCCTGCGTGCCGCTGACACGCAATGGCTTGGGCGCCACACGCCGGCCCACGCGCGCGGCCGCCTGGCTCAGGCCCGCCAGCGGCCGCGTGATGGCGCGCACGGCGATCAGCGTCAGCAGCACGGCCAGGCCCAGGGCCAGCAGTTGCGGCGTCAAGCGTTGCCAGGTGAAGAACTCCAGCTGCTCCAGGAAGTAGGGATCGGGCAGGGTGCTGCTCAGGTAGAGCCACACGCCCGGCTCGGTCTCGGCCTGGATGACGAGAAAGGGCGCGGGCCGCTCGGCGGCAATCAACGAGGGCTCGACCCAGCTCTCCGGCAAGTCGCTCAGCAGCGCGCCGCTGGGCGACACGGCCAGGCCGATGGGCGAGGCCAGCGCCACGCGCAGCGGCGTGCCCTTGGGCAACTGGGCGGTCAGTTCCTGTGTGACCTGTTGCTCCAACATGTGCGCCATCGGCTGGCTGGGAAGGGGCTCAACACTGACCGCGGCGCCGTTGAAGAAGACGAGGAAGCGTGTGCCGCCCATCGTGCGCAACTGTTCGATGAGCAGGGGGCGATAGGCCGCCGGCAGCTCACGCAGCGCACGTACGGCACCTATTGCACCGCTGGCGACGTGATGCGCGGCCAGCTCGGTCTGGCGCCGCACCCGCTGCTCGATCTGGCTGTACCAGAGCAGGTTGACGACCAACTGCACAAGAGCCAGGCCGCCCAGCATGGCCAGCACGAAGCGGCCCTGCAGGCTGTCGAACAGAAAGCTGCTGGCGCGCTGCCACCAGCGGCGCGCCGGTACGGGCGGCCCTGCGTCCTCAACCTCCGAGGGCATGCCTTGGCGTCACCGTCGTTGAGAAAACGTAGCCCGAGCCGCGCACGGTCTTGATCAGCGCCGGCTGCTTGCCATCGTCCTGCAGGCGCTGGCGCAGGCGGCTGACCTGCACGTCCAGCGACCGGTCCAGCGGCCCCAGGTCGCGGCCGCGCGTGACCTCGGCCAGGCGGCTGCGGTCCAGCACTTCGCCGGGGTGCTCGACGAGGAGCTTGAGCAGCTGGAAGTCCATGCCCGACAGCGCGGTGGCTGTGCCGTCGGGGTCGATGAGGCTGCGCTCCAGCAGGTCCAGCGTGAAGCCGTTGAAGGCGTAGTAGCGCGGCTCCTTGGCCTTCTCCTGGCCGGTGCGGCGCGTGATGGCCTTGATGCGAGCCAGCAGCTCGCGCGGGTTGAAGGGCTTGCCGAGGTAGTCGTCGGCGCCCAGCTCCAGGCCGACGATACGGTCGGTTTCGTCGGCGCTGGCGGTCAGCATGATGACGGGCACCTCGGAGCGGCGGCGCACCGACTGGCACAGCGTGAAGCCCTCGGTGTCGGGCAGCATCACGTCCAGGATGCACAGGCTGATTTCGTCGCGGTGGCGTTCGAACTCGGCCATGAAGCTGGCGCCATCGTGGGCCAGCAGCACCTCGTACTGGTTTTTCTCGAGATAGGTCTTCAACAGGCTGCGGATTTTTTGATCGTCGTCGACGATCAGGATCTTGCGCGGGGTCATGGGACAGCTTTCTTGGGAGCGAGTGCGCGCAGCAGGCCCTGCAGCTTGCGCTGTGCGGCAGCGGGCGTCTGGCTCGGGTCCAGCGCAAAGCGGTGGACGGTTTCGATGATGGCGTTCTTGCCGACCTCGCCAAAGGCCATGCGGTGCACGAGGCTCGGCACGCGCGGCGTGTTGGGGTTGGCGAAGAGATGGAAGGAGGCTTGCGCGCAGGGGTCCAGCTCGTCCACCGGCACGTCGCGGCGCACGGGGATGGAGCCCTTGATGCGGTTGTAGCCCAGTTGCAGTGTGGCGCTGCCGAGCAGCTCGGCCATCTTTTCCTGGTCGGCCTGGCTGCCGCCATTGCCGGCCAGCATGGCCAGGGTGTCGATGCTGTAGAGATGGGCCTGGGCGGTGCCGGGCACGGCCTTGCAGCTGAAGTCGCGCTCACCTTCCAGCCCCATGGCGCCCAACTCGCCGCGAGCCCAGTCGCCCATGATCATCATGGCCGCGCGCTCATTGGCGAAGTCGGCAACGACGTCGGTCCAAGGGCGCTCGCCGGGCGCCACCCCGCTGGCTGGCAGAGCGAGGTTGCGCCAGTTGCGCAGGCGCTTGAGGGCGCGCTCCAGCGCCGGGTCGTCGAAAGCGCTGAGGTCGCGTTGCTCCAGCATGCGGCGGTACAGCGCCGGGCCGGCTTCGCTGAGCAGCATGGCCTCGAAGATGGTGGCCACCTGCCAGGGCTCGTCGCTGAAGGCGACCGGCGTGACGCCGACAGCGCGCAGCTTGACGGCGGCGCGCTCCAGGCCGTCCCAGTCATTGGGCGGCTCGATGCCATGGCGCTTCAGCAACGCTTTGTTCAGATAGAGGTTGTTGATGCGCTGGATGCCCAACGGTGCCGCGACGATGTGCCCGCGCACCGTCACCTGGGCCATGACCTGCGGGAACATGACCTTGGACCAGTTGCGCTTCGCGGCGACACCGTCGAGTTCGAGCAGCAGGCCCATGTCGGCCCATTCGTTCATGGACGCGCCGTTGAGCTGCGCCACCTTGGGCGCCATGCGGCGCAGGATGCGCTCGTTCAGCACCTTGATGGCCGGCCCGCCGCCGCCGCCGGCCACGGCACCGTCCACCCACTTCAGGCCGTTCTCGGCCATGCGTGCGGCGACGTGGTTGGCCGCGGCGCGTTCGCTGGCAGACGTCCACCAGTGCAGCACGTTGAGCTCACCGCTGCCTTCGGGCGCAGGCGAGGTCGAAGCAGGCCCAGCCGCCATGGCCGCGCAACTCCAGGGCAACACCGCCAACGCCAACATGCGCCGCATCTTGCGGGCCGCCCGGCAGCGCCAACCTTGCGTTTCGTACGACTTCTGTAATGTTGTGTGACTCAAGGAGATCGCCACCTGCCGGGAGGCCGCGATTGTCTTGAGAAGTGCTTCAAATGGCGATTGGGGCTTACCGTGACTCAGGCGTAGGCAAGCGCCTGCGCAGCGGGAATGCGCAACGCGCGGCGTGCGGGCAGCGCGCAGGCAATCAGCGAGATCAGCGCCATCAATCCGAGCCAGCCGAACGCCGTGGCCGGGCTCGGCAGCAAGCGCCATGGCACGCTGAACATGATGCGGCCGAAGGCCACCTCGAGCAGGGCGCTGATGGGCAGGGCCAGGGGCAGCGACGTCAGCCAGGCCAGCACGACCAGGGTCAGGCCCTCGACCTGCACCATTGCCAGGATGGCGCCATCGCGTGCACCGATGGCCCGAAGCACACCGATCTCGCGCCGGCGCTCCAGCACGGCCAGGCCCATCGTCGAGGCCAGGCCCATCGCACCGACGGCAATCATCACCAGGCCCATGGCGCCAAGGAAGTCCACAACCATCAGCAGATGGTCCTCGACGACGCGGCGGTTGTCGGCCTGGGACTGGCTGGCGGCGACGCCGATGCCGGCCTCGGTGAGGGACGCGCGCAGCTGCTGTACCGCGTCGAGCAGGGCGACGGGCGAGGCCGGGCGATCGAGCTTCAGCACCAGGCTGGTCGCGAGCTCGTTGCCGGCCAGCGCGTCCAGCGTGGCGCGCGAGGTGTAGGCCAGGGCTTGCGGGCCGGCATCGACGAGGCCGACGACGGTCCAGTCTCGCTCGGCGATGCGYTGGTGGCTGCCGACGGTCAGCGYGGGCTGCTGCCTCTGCAGCAGACGGCTGACGACAAGTTCGCCGTCACCCGCCAGCCAACGACCCTCGAGCAGACGCGGCGCCAGCAGACGGCCGCTGGGCGGCACGCCGAGCAGCGTCAGCGGCTCGGCACCGAGGCTGGTACGCAGCCCGCGCCAGGCCTCGGCCGCCGCGACGCCAGGCACCTGCTGGGCCAGCGCCTCCAGCTTGGTGGCGGGTGAAGGCGTGGCGACGCGCACCTGCAGCTGGAAGCGCTGGGCATCGAAGAGATCGTCCACCGACCCGCGCACGGCGCTGCGCAGATTGGCCGCGCCCAGGTACACCGCGCCGCCGCTGGCCAGGGCCAGCACGGTCAGCAGCATGCGCTGGCGGCGGCGGAAGGCATTGCCCACCGACAGCAGCAGTGGCCGCGCCCAGCCACCGAGCAGCGGCACCAGCCGCGCCGCCAGCGCGCCACGCTGCAGGCTCAGCGGCCGGCCTTCGCGGGTGATGCCGATGTCGCGCAGCGCCTCGCCCACGGGGCGGCGCAGGGCCGTACGCACCGGCAGCGCGGCGGCGGCCAGCGGCAGCGCGAGCCCGACGGCCAACTGCATCGTGACGCCCCACGCCGGTGTGGCGATGCCGTCGAGCGGAAAGTTCAGCAGCTCGGCCTTGAGACCGCCGTAGAGCCGCCCCAGCCACAGCGCCAAGGGCAGTGCGATTGCCGAGGCCAGCAGGCCTAAAGCGCCAGCCTGGGCCAGCACCATCGCGCCGATCTGGCCAGGCGAGCCGCCCAGCACCTTCATGACGGCGATCTCGCGCGTCTGCCCGGCCAGCATCGCGGCCACGAGGTTGACGACCAGGAAGCCGCAGGCCAGCAGCGCCAGCAGGCCGAAGGCGCCCTGGGTCATCAGCAGCGAGTCCATCTGCGCAGCGTGGATGTGCTGGCCGGGTTCGGGCACGTCGACGCTCTTGACCACGTAGCCACCGGCGATCAGCGCGGCCTTCAAGCTGTCGACGACAGCGCGCACGTCGGTGCGCGTCGCGTGCTCGTCCCGCATGCGGAACTGCAATTCGTTGAAACCCGCTGGCGCACCCAGTCGCGTCAGCGTCGCTGCGGTGCCGTACAGGTAGACGAGGTTTTCCATCCAGCCGGGCGCCTGGCTGACGTCGCGCACCAAGCCCCTGATGTCGACCGGCACCGTCTCGGCACCGGCCGCGCGCAGGGATACCGGCTCGCCAACGCTGGCGCCGGAGAAGTCCAGCGAGGAGCGTTCGATCCACAGCCCGCCGTCCATCGGTGGCGTGTCGAGCTGCAGCCGCCCGATGTCGGCGCGCTGAAAGTCGTCGAACGCGATGACGACGGCATTGCGCGACCGGCCATTGGCCTGCACGGCGGCCATCACGCTGCGCCGCAGCCGTGCGGCGGCGACCTGGGGCTGTGCCTTGGCAAGGGCCAGCGCCTGCGCATCGGCCCGGTCCAGCACCAGCGTGGCCGAGACGGGCAGGCTGGCGCTATAGCCCTGGTCGGTGGCGCGTTCGACCAGGGTCCACGCATTCAGGATGGTGCCGGCGGCGGTCAGCCCCAGCGCGACCGCGAGCACGACCAGCAGGCTGCGCGCGCGGTGTTGCCAGAGGTCGCGCCAACTTTTCAGTGCCCTAAGCATGACGGCGGTCCTCGACGAGGCGGCCGTCGCGCAGGCGCAGGCTGCGCTGCACCTGGCCCAGAGCGGCGGCTTCGTGCGTGACCATGACGACGTTCTCCAGCGCCGTCAGCGTGGGCAGCAGCTGGAAGAACTGGAAGACGACGCCGACGGCGCGGCCGCGCCAGCGGGACAGTGCGCGCTCGGGCAGGGCGCGCAGGTCTTGACCAGCCACGCTCAGCTCGCCGCAGCCGGCGCGGTCGATACCGGCGAGCAGGTTGAGCAGCGTCGACTTGCCACTGCCCGAAGGGCCGACCACGGCGACAAACTCGCCGGCGTGGATGTCGAGGTCGAGGGCGGCGAGGGCCTGGAAATCGCCGCCCGCTTGCGGGTAGCTCTTGCCGACGCCGCGCAGGTGGATGAGTGCAGTTGGGTCCATGGCGACCAATGTAGGAAGCCGCCGGCCGCGCGGCGCACCGTTGGACGGCACCGTTGTGCCACTCGGCGATTTGGCCCTCGCCAGGCGTCGCGCGCGTCGCGATGCTGCGCCATCCCTTACCTGGAGACGTCATGAAAGCTCTTGTCCTGTCCCTCGCTCTCGCCTTCACCGGCATTGCCCATGCCCAGCATGGCGGCGCGGTGCCCGCAGCCGCCGCTGCGCCGGCCGAAGCCGCGCAGTTCGACTTCCTCGTTGGCCAGTGGGAGCTGGAGGTTGCACCCAAGGTCGGCGGTCTGGCCGCGATGATCCACGGCGCACCGAAGCTGGTGGGCAGCTGGAAGGCCTGGAAAGCCTTCGACGGCTACGGCCTGGATGACGAGCTGCGCATCTTCGATGCGTCGGGCAACCCGACGTCGCTGAACTACAGCCAGCGCATCTTCGACGCCAAGACCAAGCGCTGGCTCATCAGCGGCCTGGACGTCTACCGCGCGCGCTTCGGCAGCAGCAACGGCCAGTGGCAGGGCGGTGAAATGCTGCTCGAGGGCAGTGGTCAGAACGCCGAGGGCAAGCCGGTGCTGACACGCACGCGCTTCACCGAGATCACCGCTGACCGCTTCAAGATGCGCCAGGACCGCTCGCTGGACAATGGCGCGAACTGGGAGGAGGGGACGCTGACCATCGTCGCCAAGCGCACGTCGCGCAAAGCGGTTAGATAGGCGCGGAGCAGGAATGGGCAGAGCCTGGATCTGGGTGCAATGGCTGATCGGCTGGCTGCCGGTAGCAGCGCTGTTCGCGGTGCTGATGATGACCGTGCATGGCGCCGGCATTCACGAGGCCTTGCATTACTCGCTGCGGCTGATGGCGACGGCGGCCGTGCTTGGGCTCGCCGTGCACCGCTTCACCGCTCGCCTGCCGTGGCCACATCCGCTGAAGCTGAGCTTCGTCGCCAAGCATGCGCTCGGTGCGACGCTGTACGCCGTGGCCTGGGTCGCGGCCAACAGCATCGTGGAGAGCCTCGTGGTGGGCCGCGTCGTCCTGGTGGTTGGGCCCGGCATCGCGGCCTATCTCGTCACCGGCGTGTGGTTCTACGTGATGATCGCCGGCGTCGCCTACGCCCAGCGCGCCGCGGCCCGCAACGCGCAGCTGGAGGCGCTGCAGGCGCGCAGCCAGCTGGCGGCCCTGCGCGCCCAGCTGCATCCGCACTTCCTGTTCAACGCGCTGCACACCGTGGTGCAGCTGATCCCACTCGACCCCGAACGCGCCACGCGCGCGGCCGAGCAACTCGCGGCCTTGCTGCGCGCGAGCTTCGACAACCCGCGCGAGTTCGTCACGCTGCGCGAGGAGTGGGCGATGGTGCAGCTGTACCTGGACATCGAGGCCATCCGCTTCGGCGAGCGCCTGCGTGTCGTCACCGAGTTCGAGGACGCGGCGCTGAACGAGCTGCTGCCGAGCTTCGCGCTGCAGACGCTGGTGGAAAACGCGGTGCGCCACGGTGCCGCGCCGCGGGTCGAGGCGACGACGGTGCGGGTCACTGCACGCGTCGAAGGCGAGACCCTGTTGATCGCCACAGCTGATGACGGCATGGGCGCTGAGCCCGCCGCGCTGGAGACCGGCGGCACCGGCCTGCGCCGGCTGCGCGAGCGGCTGGGTTGGCTCTACGGCGCCAGCGCTTCACTGACGGTGCAGACGGCGCCTGGCCGGGGCCTGCGCGCCGAACTGCGCCTGCCGGTGAAGGACGAGGCATGACGGCCGCTGTCACCGCCCTGATCGCCGACGACGAGCCCGTCGCCCGTGCCGGCTTGCGCCATCTGCTGCGAGGCCTGTCCTGGCTGCATTGCGTGGGCGAAGCGGCCGATGGCCCGGCGGCGCTGGCCGAGATCCAGCGCCTGAAGCCCGAGCTGGTCTTCCTGGACATCCAGATGCCGGGTCTGCTGGGCACCGAGGTGCTGCGCCGCCTTGCGGCGTCCGGCACGCCGCCACTGGTCATCTTCACGACGGCCCACGCTGAACACGCCATCACGGCCTTCGAGCTGGGCGCGCTGGACTATCTGCTCAAGCCCTTCGGCGCTGAGCGGCTCAATGCCACGCTGGAGCGTGTGCGCGCCGCCCTGGGCGAGCCCTGCCCACCGGCGTTGGAGCGACTGGCCGAGCTGCTCGGGCGCGGCCCGCTGACACGCCTGTTCGTGCGCAGCGGCGCGGCCATCGTGCCGGTGGCCGTGGCCGAGGTCAGCCACTTCGAGGCAGTGGGCGACTACGTCGCCGTGCACGCCGGCGGTGCCGAGCACTTGCTGCATCTGGCCCTGGCGCGGCTGGAGGAGAGGCTGGACGCCGAGCGCTGGGTGCGCATCCACCGCGGTTGCATYGTCAACCTGGATGCGGTGGCGCGCTTCCGGCGCCTGGCCAATGGCCAGCTCAGCGCCGAACTGAAGGACGGCCGGGCGTTGATGGTCAGCCGAAGCCGGTCCCAGGTCTTGCGCGGCTTGGCTGGCTAGGGTCTACCCGCAAGCCACAAATCGGGGCATGACCAGCCCTGTTTTCGTGCAATAGCCCAATGCTGCAGTACACCAACGGTGCGAATCGCACCGCGACAGGGCTGTCATGGGCCGTGAACGTGCGACCGGCCGGRCGATCGCCGGGTGTGACGAAGTGCACGAAGCTGGCACGAGGCTTGCGCTCATGCCCTCCGGCTACCCGACCCTCACATCCAACCTGGAGGAATACCGATGCTTCGCCGTTCCGCTCTTGCACTGGCCACCGCTGCCACCCTGCTCCCCCACGCCGCCTTTGCTGCCGACACCATCAAGGTCGGCGTGCTGCACTCGCTGTCCGGCACCATGGCCATTTCCGAGACCGTGTTGAAGGACACCGTGCTGATGGCCATCGACGAGATCAACGCCAAGGGCGGCTTGCTCGGCAAGAAGCTGGAGCCGGTGGTGGTTGACCCGGCTTCCAACTGGCCGCTGTTCGCCGAGAAGGCCAAGCAGCTCATCTCGCAGGACAAGGTCGCCGTCGTGTTCGGCTGCTGGACCTCGGTGAGCCGCAAGTCGGTGCTGCCGGTCTTCGAGCAGACCAACGCGCTGTTGTTCTACCCGGTGCAGTACGAGGGTGAAGAGCTGAGCAAGAACGTGTTCTACACGGGTGCCGCGCCCAACCAGCAGGCCATCCCCGCCGTCGAATACCTGATGAGCAAGGACGGCGGTGGCGCCAAGCGCTTCGTGCTGCTGGGCACCGATTACGTCTACCCGCGCACGACGAACAAGATCCTGCGCGCCTTCCTGAAGAGCAAGGGCATCCCCGAAGCCGACATCATGGAGGACTACACCCCCTTCGGCCACGCGGACTACCAAAGCATCATTGCCAAGATCAAGAAGTTCGCCGCCGAAGGCAAGAAGACGGCGGTCATCTCCACGATCAACGGCGACTCCAACGTGCCCTTCTACAAGGAACTGGGCAACCAGGGCCTGAAGGCGACCGATGTGCCGGTGGTGGCCTTCTCGGTCGGTGAGGAAGAGCTGCGCGGCGTGGACACCAAGCCGCTGCAAGGCCACCTGGCCGCGTGGAACTACTTCATGTCCATCAAGGCACCGGCCAACGACGCCTTCATCAAGAAGTGGAGCGACTACGCCAAGGCCAAGGGCATCGCCGGCCACAAGGACAAGCCGCTGACCAACGACCCGATGGAAGCCACCTACATCGGCATCAACATGTGGGCGCAAGCCGTCAAGAAGGCCGGTAGCACCGACACCGACAAGGTCATCGCGGCGATGGCCGGCCAGACCTTCACGGCACCGTCGGGCATCACGTCCAAGATGGACGAGAAGAACCACCACCTGCACAAGTCGGTCTTCATCGGCGAAGTGAAGGGGGACGGCCAGTTCAACGTGGTGTGGAAGACGCCGGGCCCGGTCAAGGCCCAGCCGTGGAGCCCCTACATCCCTGAGAACAAGGGCAAGAAGGACGAGCCGACGAAGTAAGCCGCAGCAAAGCTGCGGCGCGCCGTCCGACCGGCCAGGCCGGGTTGGGCGGCGCCCACTGGAGAGGCGCGCGTGCTGTCGCACCGCGCCGGTTTTGACTCGGCTGGGCCTTCATGATCAAGCGACTTCTTTTCGGTTGGCTGCTGGCGCTGTGTGGCCTTCAAGCCTGGGCTGCGTTGCCACCCGAGCTGCTCACGCGCATTGCGGCGGGTGAAGGCGACGAACGTGTCGCCGCCCTGAACGAGGCCGTGGCCCAGGCTGACCCTGCGCTGGCGGACTATCTGCATGCCTTGCTCGACGGCCGGGTGCGGCTGCGCGAGGGCAAGGCGGTCGTGGCCGCCGAGGGCGCCGCGCCGCCCGACGGCGAGGAGCCGATGCTGAACAACCGCCTGCGCCGCGAAATCGACTCGGCCCTGGCCGGGCTGGCCCTGCTGTCCAAGGACCGCGGCGTGCGAGCCAAAGCGCTGGCGACGCTGCGTGAGGATGCCAGCGCCGCCAAGCTGCCGCTGTACGAGCGTGCGCTGGCGRCCGAGACCGATGCGGACCTGCGCGGCCAGTTGAGTGCGCTGGTGGCCGGCGCCAAGCTGTCGTCCACCGACGCTGCACAGCGCCGCGCCGCTGCCGTCGAGCTGGCCGGCAGCGCCGACCCGACGACGCGGGCCCTGCTGCTGGATCGCATCGGCAGCGAGACCGATGCCGCCACCAAGGCCGCGATGAAGAACGCCATCGACGCCATCGGCGACCGCCTGGCCTGGGGCGAGCGCGCGCAGCTGCTGTTCTCGGGCTTGAGCCTGGGCTCGGTGCTGCTGCTGGTCGCGCTGGGCCTGGCCATCACCTACGGCCTGATGGGCGTCATCAACATGGCCCACGGCGAGCTGCTGATGGTGGGCGCCTACGCCACCTACTGCGTGCAGCAGGGCTTTCGCGCCTGGCTGCCCGCTGCCTTCGATTACTACCTGTGGCTGGCATTGCCGGCCAGCTTCATCGTCGCGGCCCTGGTCGGAGCGGCGATGGAGCGCACGGTGATCCGCTGGCTCTACGGTCGGCCGCTGGAGACGCTGCTGGCCACCTGGGGCATCTCGCTGGTGCTGATGCAGGCCGTACGCACGCTGTTCGGCGCGCAGAACGTGGCAGTCGAGAACCCCACCTGGCTGTCCGGCGGCTGGGCGCTGCTGCCCAATCTGACGCTGCCCTACAACCGCCTGGCCATTCTTGGATTTGCAGCGCTGGTGCTGGTCGGCATGGCTTTGCTGCTGGCAAAGACGCGTTTGGGCCTGATGGTGCGTGGCGTCACGCAGAACCGCCGCATGGCGGCCTGCGTGGGCGTCAACACCGCCAAAGTTGACACCATGGCCTTCGCGCTCGGCTCCGGCATCGCGGGCCTGGCCGGCTGCGCACTGAGCCAGATCGGCAATGTCGGCCCTGACCTCGGCCAGAGCTACATCGTCGACGCCTTCATGGTCGTCGTGCTCGGCGGCGTGGGCCAGCTTGCCGGCACCGTCTACGCGGGCTTGGGCCTTGGGGTGCTGTCCAAGCTGCTGGAGGGTTGGCAGGGCGCTGTGCTCGCCAAGATCGCGCTGCTCATGTTGCTGGTGCTYGTCATCCAGAAAAAGCCACAAGGCCTGTTCGCATTGAAGGGCAGGTCGGTCGAATGAAGAAGACGTTGCTCATCGCGGTGGCCCTCGTGCTGCTGTTCGTGCCCTTGCTGCACCTCGCTTTCCCGCCCGGCCACGCGCTGCACTTGAGCGAGTTCTACGTGGGCCTGCTCGGCAAGTTTCTTTGCTTTGCCATTTGTGCCCTGGCCTTGGACCTCATCTGGGGTTTCGGCGGCATCCTGTCGCTGGGCCATGGGCTTTTCTTTGCCCTGGGTGGCTATGGCATGGGCATGTATTTGATGCGCCAGATTGGCCGCGAAGGGCAGTACCAGTCGGACCTGCCGGACTTCATGGTCTTCCTGAACTGGAAGGAACTGCCCTGGCACTGGGCGCTCAGCGATTCGCTGGTGGGCCAGATCTTCCTGGCGTTGGCCGTGCCCGGCCTGCTGGCGGCGGTGTTCGGCTACTTCGCCTTCCGCTCGCGCATCCAGGGCGTGTATTTTTCCATCATCACGCAGGCGCTGACGGTGGCGGCCATGCTGCTGTTCTTCCGCAACGAGACGGGTTTTGGCGGCAACAATGGCTTCACCGACTTCAAGCGCCTGGCCGGCATGCCGCTGAACACGCCGGGCATGAAGGTCGGCCTGTGCGTGGCCAGCGGCGTGGCGCTGATTACTTGCTACCTGATCGCCCGGGCACTGACGAAAAGCCGCTGGGGCCGCATCCTGCAGGCCATCCGCGACGCCGAAGGTCGCGTGCGCTTCCTCGGCTATGACCCGGTCGCGTTCAAGCTCAGCGCCTACGTGATCTCGGCGGTCATGTGCGCGCTGGCCGGCATCCTCTACGTGCCCCAGGTCGGCATCATCAACCCGGGCGAGATGAGCCCGGCGGCCAGTATCGAGATGGCCATCTGGGCAGCGGTCGGCGGGCGCGGCACGCTGATCGGACCGGTGCTCGGTGCCTTCTTCGTCAATGGGACGAAATCGGTCTTCACGGCCTGGTGGCCGGAGGGCTGGCTCTATATCCTCGGCGGGCTCTTCATCGCGGTGACGCTGTTCCTGCCGCAAGGCTTGATGGGGCTGGCGAAGAGGTTCAAGAAATGACACCAGAACTTCTTGAGGCGGGCGCTGAGGCTCGCTCCCGTGCCATTACCCGCTTCGCCACGTCTGGCGAGCCTGTTTTCAACCAAGGTGTTGCGCTCTACGTCGAAGACCTCAAGGTCGCCTTCGATGGCTTCCAGGCGCTGGGCGGCTTGTCGTTCACGGTGGGCG
>NZ_JBFULE010000133.1:0-10426 GCF_056400485.1 Roseateles sp. P5_B10 | reverse complement strand
GGGTAGCTGCCGTTGGCCAGGTGGATGGTCTTGGGCGTGGCAACGGTGTTGCAGCCGTTGGCGGCCGGGCTGTTCGTCGAGCAGTTCTTCATGACCCAGTTCAGCGCGCCCTGCAGCGTGCGGAAGTCGGCCGTTGTGCCACCGTCGTCGACGTTCAGGTTCGTGAAGCTGGCCGGCGCAGCGCGCGTCGTGAACTTCCAGTTGTCGGCCTTGGCTATCCCGGCGAAGGCAGCGCCCTTGATGGTGCCGGACAGCACCGAAGCGTCCATCGTCACGTAGTAGGTCGTGGCGAAATCCAGCTTGTTGCTGTGCAGCTTGACCGAGGCCTTGGCTCCGCTGACGCTGACGGGCCGGTACCAGACATAGCGCGCGAACGTGGCGCCATCAGGCATGGCGCCCAGGCCCAGCGCGTCGATCTCGAGGTTGGTGCGGGCCAGCACCGTCTGCGTATCGCTGGCCGAAGGCGCGGTGCTCAGGTCGATGCTGTCCACCAGCACGTCGTCGCTCGTGCGGTAGACATTGACCTTGCCCGCCGTGCCGATGGCGGGCGGCGCATCGAAGGACAGGGACAGGCGCGTGTCGGTGTGGACATTGGTCTCGTTCGCGGCGGGCGCCTTCGTGCCGCCCACTTCACTGACATTGCCGCTGCCGCTGATCTGCGTCGAGATCTTCCACGCGCCGGCCAACGCCAGGTTGTTGGCCTTGACGAGGGCCACCGGCCGCGRCTTGAAGGCATAGCCGGGCACGAAGGCCGTGCCGGGCAGCGCGCTGCAGGCGCCCAAGGCTGCGCCATTGACGGCGGAGCCGCTGTCCTGGAACACGCCCGTGTGGTCGGAGCTGGCGTAGACGACGACGCTGTCACAGCCCGCCGCGCCGTCGATGGCGAACACATTGCTGTGCGACAGGATGTTGCTCGCCTTGCCCACGCCGACGCTGTAGCTGTGCGGATAGGGGTTGGCCGTCTTGCTGCCAACGAAATAATTGTTGAAGACGTGGACCTGGCCGAAACGCACGCGTGGCACGCGCTGGACCACGCCGTTGAAGACGTTGTTGGCGATGGTGACGCGCAGCTTGCCGGCGTCGCTGGTCAGGCTGTCGGAGCCGCCGATCAGCATGCTCTTGTCATGCGCCGTGAGCAGGTTGTACGAGACCGTGATCAGGTCGGCGCCCTTGGTGATGTCGATGGCGCCGTCGTGGCATTGCTTGGTCTTGCCGTTCTCGACGGGCAGGGTGTCGTCGGTGACGGGTGCGTCGGTGATGGTGTTGCGGTCGATCCAGACCTGGGTGGCCGTGACGATGCCGATGGCGTCGTAGGCGGAGTTCCAGTTGCCCAGCGCGCCGTCGGTGGGGTCCCAGATCGGSCCGACGTCGCAGGGCGCCACGATGTGCAGGTTGCGCACGATGACCTGGCTGACGCTGGTGATGTCTATCCAGGCATTGACGAAGCCGGCACCGGGGCCTTCGCCGATCAGCGTGGTGTTGCTGGTCAGGCGCACGCGCGCCCTCACCTTCTGGTCGGCGGTGCTGGCGAAGGGCGTGCCCTCGGTCATGTCGATGGTGCCGGCCACCTTGATGATCTTGGCCGCGTTGCCGCCATTGGCCAGCGCGTTCAGCAGTTCGGCGCGGTTGTGCACGGTGTAGATGTGCTCGGGGGTGGCGGCGCTGCCGCCGACGGTGCCGGCTCCCCAACCATCGCTGGGTGCGGTCTGTTGCGCGGCATCAACGGCATGGGCCGGCAGGCTCAGGGCCAGCAGCGCGGCAATGCCCAGGTGCTTGAGGGCTTTCATGCGACGACCCTCCTGCGCAGGGCCACGACACCGAGGCCTGCGGCCAGCAGCGCCAGGCTGCCAGGCTCCGGCACGGCGCTGACGGCGATCTGTGTCGTGAAGCTGCCGAACTCGCTCGCGAAGCTGACGTTGTTCAGCGTCAGGCTGACGGTGTGCTCATCCACCAATTGCAGGCTGACGGTGCCGCCGGCAACACCCGTCATGTCCAGCGGCGTGAAGCCGGTGATGGGCGCGCTCAAGCCCGCGAAGCTGAAGGTGAAGCTGTAGCTGCCGGTCAGGCCGGTGGCGCCGGTGTTGTTCCAGACCTGCACATGGCCGTCGCTGAAGAAGTCAATACCCACCGCCGCGTCGCCAGTCAGGAACTCGAGGTCGGTGGCAGCCAGCGCCGTGATGTTGCTGCCCGCCTCCTCGGTGAAGCCGTGGTCCAGGCCCAGCACCATCGTGCTGGCGCCACTGACCTGGCCGGTGATGAGGGTGCCGGCGGGCAGGCTGTTGGCGGCCTGGGCGACGGTGGCGATCAGCCATGCAGCGGCTGCGACCACCAGGGTCCTGTGGGTCTTCATGATTTGTCTCCGTGTGGTCGGGCTCGCCGCGGGGCGATCGACACGTCTTCGGGATCAGGAGACCTGCAGGGTCCCGCAAGCGAAAAAGGGCACAGACGTAGGTCTGCGCCCTTTGCTTTCTCTAGGCCATGTCCGCCTTAGAACTTGTAGCGGCCACCGACGATGAACTCGCGGCCGGTGTAGTTGTTGACGACGACGTTGTTCATCGCGCGGGAGATGAACTGGTCGTTGGGCTGGTTGGTCAGGTTGGTCGCTTCAAACGTCAGCTGCAGTTGCTTGTTGAACTGATAGCCCATCGACAGGTCGACGTTGAAGGTCTTGTTCTTGCCTGCCACGTCCTGGTTGTTGCCGGCCGGGATGGTGGTCAGGAAGGTCGAGCGGGCCGAGGTCGACACGCGGCCGCTGAAGGTGCCGTCGTCGTAGTAGACGGACAGGTTCCAGGAGCGCGGCGACAGGTTGACCAGGTCTTCCGAGACGGTGGCCGCCCCGACCGAGGCGGAGAGCACATAGTCCATCTTGGACTTGACCTGCGTGTAGTTGGCCAGCACGCCGAAGTTCTTGCCCCAGCCCGGCAGGAAAGTGAAGGGCTGCTGCACGTTGATCTCGAAGCCGGTGAGCTTGCCGCCCGGGCTGTTGACCGGCGCGCTGACCAGGAAGAGTTCGTCGCCGGTGAAGTTACTCGGCAGCAGCGACATCGGCAGGCCGGTGTCCTTGTAGGCCACGTTGCGGCCCACCGTCAGCACATAGCTCTTGATGTCCTTCTGGAACACACCCAGGCCGATGAAACCGTTCTTGGAGTGGTACCACTCGCCGCTGAGGTCGAAGGTCGTGGCGCGGAAGGGCTCCAGCGCCGGATTGCCGCCGGTGTAGCTCAGCGTGCCGGTGGTGCTCAGCGTGCCGCCCGGATTCAGGTTCTGCAGCGGCGGGCGCGACATGACCTTGGCGGCCGCGGCGCGCAGGATCAGGTCCTTGGTCAAGTTGACCGCGATGTTGGCTGAGGGCAGCCAGTCCGTGTAATCGCGGGTGGCCGTGACGGGGCTGCCGCCGCCCGTTGCCAGGTAGCCGCTGGCGACGATGGCCGTCTTGACGTAGCGCGTGCCGAGGTTGCCGCGCACGGCCATGCCGCCCAGGCGGGTCTCGAAGTCGGCCATGAACCAGGTGCCGGTGTCGGTCTCCGAGATGGCCCGGTTGCCGCCACGGGCGCTGCCGTTGGTGATGGAGGTCAGCGTGTAGTCGCCCGGGCCGCCAGCGGGGCCGGTCTTCAGGCAGTTGCAATAGATGTCATAGGCCTGGGCGATGGCGTCCAGGTTGGGGATGACCCAGGAGGTGATCGAGCCATTGGGCAGGTTCTGGCCCTTGCCAAAGCCCGTCAGCGTCGTCACGAGGCTGGCCGGGATCACGTTGGCCGGCAGCGTGTTCATCGTCTCGACGGTGCGGCGGATGTCGTAGCTGGTGAACTTGAACTGCTTGTAGCTGGCGCCGCCCTTGAGCGTCAGCACGTCGGGAATGACTTCCCAGGCCACGTCCGCGGTCAGCACGTCCTGGCGGTTGGTCACGCCGTTGGGACGGATGCGGATTTCGCTGGGCGTGAAGTTGGCGATGCTGGTCGAGCCGACGGGCACGCCGTAGATCTTCAGGCCACCGTTGGCGTCGCTGGGGTTGAGGTTGCCGTAGCCGAGCAGCGGCGCGCGGTCGTCGCCGCGGGCGTCGAACACATAGCCGTTCACGTTGGGCGCATCCAGCGTCGTCGTGGTCTGGATGGGGTTGCGGAAGCGGGACGTGGCACGACCGCCGCGCAGAGTCAGCTTGAGGGTGTCGGTGATGTCCTGCTCGACGGTCAGCGAGGGCTGCGTGAACTCGGTGCTGAGCTTGTCGAAGCGCGACTCGGCGCGCACGTCGACGCCGTTGAACTTGCCGTAGAGCATCTGGCCGCTGGGCGCGTACTGCGCCTCGACGACGCTGGTCTGCTGCTTGCCGCCGGCCGACAGCGCGCGGCTGAAGGAGATGGCCTCCAGGAAGTCTTCCTGGCGGGTTGCCTCCAGCTTGCTGTACAGCATGTCGAAGGTGATCAACATGCTTTCGGCCGGACGCAGCTGGATGGCGCCGGTCATGCCCAGACGCTCCTGGTCGTGCGTGAGGCGGCCGTAGCGCGGCAGGCGCGGGTGGAAACTGGTCGCCTTGCTGGCCTCGTTGTAGGCGGCCAGGTTCTCCGGCGTGTTGGGCAGGCGGGCCACGCCCTGGGCGGCGGGGCCGCAGGTGGTGGCGGTGGAGCCGGTCGGCAGGTTGGCCGTCACGCCCTGGGGCGGGCACCAGCCGCTGAAGGCGTTGCCGCTGGACGGGCCGTTGTCCCAGCGCACGGTGCTGAAACCCTCTTCATAGACCTTGCGCTTGGAATAGGCGCCCGACAGCAGCACGCCGATCTTCTTGTCGGCAAAGGTGTTGGAAATCAGGAAGGAGGCCTTGGGCGTGGCCTTGCCGGACAGATCGTTGTAGGTGCCCTTGACGGACACGGCGGCCGCGAACTTGTTCAGGTCGAAGGGGCGAGCCGTCTGCAGGTCGATGGTGGCGCCAAGTGACCCTTCATCCACGTCGGCCGAACTGCTCTTGCGCACGGTCAGCGAGTTGAAGAGGTCGGCGGCGAAGACGTTGAAGTCGAAAGCGCGGGTGCGGTTGGCGCCGCCGGAGCTGTCGGTGCCGCCGGTGGTGGCCAGGGCCTCGATGCCGTTGATGCGGGTGCGGGCGAAGTCGCCGCCCAGGCCGCGCACGGTGATGTTGCGGCCTTCGCCGGCGTCACGGTCGATGACGACGCCCGGGATGCGCTGCAGCGATTCGGCCAGGTTGGTGTCCGGGAACTTGCCCATGTCCTCGGCCTTGATGACATCGACGATGCCCTTGTCCTGGCGCTTGGCGTTCAGCGCGCTCTCCAGCGAGGCGCGGATGCCGGTGACGGTGACCGTCTCCAGTTGCGCAGAGGCGGCCGGCGCGGTCTGGGCCCAGACGGGCGCGGCGATGAAAGTGACGGCCAAGGCCACCGGGCGCAAGGCCAGGCGCTGGGACGGACGACGGAAAGGGCGAACGGCGGGCATGTGGTGTCTCCTGGTGCAGGCCGCCTGGGCGCTGTGTCGCGCCGGCGGCTCTCGGGTTATGCAAGGCTGGGAACCCGGGCGCACGCARGGCACCCGTTGATTTCCTAAGCCGGCGACGCTGTAGTGCGAGCGCCGGTTCTTTCGTCGTGACGACAGATCGTTGTCGCGGCGAGGGAAAAACTTGTCGGTCAGCGCGGGCCCGTCATGGGTAAACAGGGGCTCATTGCTGGGGTCTTCGAAGTTCGTTGTGGACGATGATAGGGGGAAGATGCAAAAATCGGAACATCGGTTCACTAATTAGAAACCATGATTCCGCAACACTTGCGCGCTGCCTAAAGTCGTGGCATCGGAAAAAGTGGAACTGCGTTTCAACAAGCTGAACCACCTTGGCCACGACCTCGCGCTGAACGGACGCAACAAAACATGGTGCTCAACAACTTCAACCTGGCCGGCAAGACGGCCATCGTCACCGGCTGCAATACCGGCCTGGGCCAGGGCATGGCGCTGGCGCTCGCGCAAGCCGGCGCTGACATCGTCGGCGTCAACGTCTCCGACCCGGATGAGACCAAGGCCGGTGTCGAAAAGCTCGGGCGCCGCTTTCTGGACATGCGTGCCAACCTGTCCGACGTGAGCGCCATTTCCGACCTGGTCGCCCAGGCCAGGACCTTCACGGGCGCGGTGCACATCCTGGTCAACAACGCCGGCATCATTCGCCGCGAAGACGCCATCAAGTTCTCGGAGGCCGACTGGGACGACGTGATGGACTTGAACCTGAAGTCGGTGTTCTTCCTGTCGCAGGCGGTGGCCAAGGTCTACCTGGCCCAGAGCAGCGGCGGCAAGATCATCAACATCGCCTCGATGCTGAGCTTCCAGGGCGGCGTGCGCGTGCCCTCGTACACGGCCAGCAAGAGTGGCGTCATGGGCATCACGCGGCTGATGGCCAACGAGTGGGCCTCGCACGGCATCAATGTGAACGCCATCGCGCCGGGCTACATGGCCACCAACAACACCGCCGCGCTGCGCGCCGACGAGCAGCGCAACAGCGCCATCCTCGACCGCATCCCGGCCGGCCGCTGGGGCAAGCCGGAGGATCTGGCCGGCCCGGTCGTGTTCCTGGCTTCGCAGGCTTCGGACTATGTGAACGGCTACACCATTGCCGTGGACGGCGGCTGGCTGGCAAGATAAAACGCCCCTCGCCCAGCCTCGCATCGCTGCACGCGAGCGAGTCTGGTCTGGGACCGCGCTGCGTCTAGCGCCGCAGCGCTTCGGCAGGCACAACAAGTCCACTGGACTTGCCGTGTCCGGCCTCAGCCCCCGAGGGGACGGCGATGCTTGCCGGCTCGACCGGCAAGCACATCGCCAGAGGGGCCGGCTCGGGAGCGGCCCAGCGCTCGGCCCAGAAAGGATCACGCCATGAAATCCACCGAACGCAAGTTTGAATTCCTCACCCGCGAGGATCCCGACACCGGTGCGCGCGTCACGCGGCTGACGCCGCCGGACGTGACCTGCCATCGCAACTACTTCTATCAGAAGTGCTTCACGAACGATGGCCGCCAGCTGATCTTCGGCGGCGAGTTCGGCCCCAACCCGAGTCCGAACTGGAACTACCACCTGCTGGATCTCGACACCCAGCGCTGCGTCCAGCTCACCGACGGCATGGGCGAGAACACCTTCGGCGGCTTCCTGAGCCCCGATGACAAGCACCTCTACTTCGTCCGTGACAAGCGCCAGTTCATCCGCCTGGAGCTCGCCACGTTGGAAGAGGAGGTCCTGTACGTCGTGCCCGACGCCTGGGTGGGCTATGGCACCTGGGTCAGCAACAGCGCCTGCACAAAGATCGTCGGCATCGAGATATCAGCTGACGACTGGTTCCCGTTGAACACCTGGCAGAAGTTCAACGAGATGTTCCACAAGCGGCCGCTGTGCCGGCTGTTCAGCGTCGACCTGGCGACCGGTAAACGCACCGTCATCCTTGAGCAGCGCGGCTGGCTGGGCCACCCGCAATACCGCCCGTTCGATGACAACACCGTCGCCTACTGCCACGAAGGCCCGCACGACCTCATCGACGCGCGCATGTGGTTCATCGACGAGAACGGCACGAACCGCCGCTGCGGCAAGGAACATCTCGACGGCGAGAGCTGCACGCACGAGTTCTGGGTGCCGGACGGCAGCGCCATGATCTACGTCAGCTACAACGAGAAGTCGCCCGAGCGCTGGATCTACAGCCTCGACCCCGTCACTCTCGAGAACAAGCTGCTGACGGCCATGCCGCAGTGCTCGCACCTGATGAGCAACTACGACGGCACGCTGATCGTCGGCGACGGCGTGGGCAAGGTCAGCCATGACAGCACGGCCAGCAATGCGATGCTGGTGGGCGACCCGTATCTGCACCTGTTCGACCTGAAAGCCGGCACGACCCGCCCCATCGCGCGGCACGACAGCGGCTGGGACGTCTACAAGGACGACCGCCAGGTCACGCATCCGCACCCGAGCTTCACGCCGGACAACAAGCAGGTGCTGTTCAGCTGCGACAAGGAGCGCGCCAGCGGCGTCGAGCCGGCCCTCTACCTGGCCGACCTGTGAAGCTCGCGCTGGCCTTGGCCGCATCGCTTGCCGTAACGGCAGCTCAGGGGCAAGCACGCCCTCAGCTGCCGGCCGAGCAGGCCGCCGCGCACACCGCGGCGGCCTACCTCGGCGACTGGAAGCCGGGGCCGCTGGCCGACCTCACCGCGACGGCGCCTGACTTCGTCGTCAAGCCGGGTGAGTCGGTGCAAGCCGCCATCGACAAGGTGCCCGCCGAGGGCGGCAAGCGCTGGGTCATCCACATCCAGCCCGGCACCTACCGCGGTCCCGTCTGCATCAAGGACAAGGCGCCGCTGGCCCTCGTCGGCTCGGCGCTTGAGGCCAGCGCCGTCGTACTCGTCGACAGCCGCTTCTCCGGCAAGCCCAAGGGCGAGAACGAGCCCGCCCACCCCTGCTGGCCTGAACTCGGCAAGGCCACCGTCGGCACCAGCGGCAGCACCAGCATGCTGGTGCAGAGCAACGACGTTCAGCTCATCTCGCTGACCATTGCCAACGACGCGATGGACGGCGTGCGCCGCGGCGAGGCCTACCCCCCTGGCGTCGGCGAAAGCGGCGGTGCGCAGGCCGTGGCGCTGACGCTGATGGGCGACCGCATCCAGCTCGAAGCCGTGCGCCTGCTGGGCCACCAGGACACGCTCTACGCCAAGCGCCGCACGCCTGACGCGCCAGCCCGCCAGCTGATCCGCCACAGCCTCATCGCCGGCGACGTGGACTTCATCTTCGGCAACGCCGTGCTCGTCATCGAACACAGCACCATCCTCAGCCGCGCCAACCGCCGCACGCCTGGGCACGGCGGCATCGTCCTGGCGCCCAGCACGGCGCCCGACGTGACCCAGGGGTTTCTGATCACGCACAGCCGCTTGGTCGGCGAGCCCGGCATCGCGCCCGGCGCCACATCCATCGGCCGTGCCTGGGATGCGGGTGTCAAGGCTGGCACCTGGGTGGCCGGCGCCAGCCCCAATGGCGCGGCCGTCGTGCGCGACAGCGAGATCGGCCTCCACATCGGCCCTTGGTCGGCCAGCACCTCGCGCCGACCCTTCGACGCCGCCGGCAACCGTCTTTTCGAGTTCAAAAATCAATGAGCTTCCAACGCCGCCACCTGCTGGCTCTCGCCGGTCTCTCTGCTCTGGGCGGTTGCGCCAGCGCGCCCCATGCACCCGTTGAAGCGCCTCTGGGTTGGGCGGGCGCCGGCGGCACGACCGGCGGGGCCAGGGCCATTCCCGAGCATGTCTTCGACGTTCACGATCGCGCCGGCCTGGATGCCGCGCTTCGCCTGGGCGACAAGCCCAAGATCATCCGCATCCACACCTTCATCGACCTTTGCCCCGGCGGCGTCGAAGCCTTCCGCGATCCCGAGTTCAACTTCGACGCCTTTGACCGCGCGTTCGACCCCGCCACCTGGGGCCGCGACGACCCCAGGGGGCCGCTGGAGGACGCCCGCAAGCGTTCCGAGAAGCGCCAGGCCGAGGTGTCCGTCGTGCACCTGCCGTCCAACACGACGCTGCTCGGTGCCGCACCTGGCGCCGGCTTTCAGCACGGCATGGTGCTGCTGGACAAGGTCAGCAACATCGTCATCCGCGACCTGCGCTTCTCCGACGCGTACGACCACTTCCCCGCCTGGGAGCCGCGCGACAACGTGCACGGCGAGTGGAACTCGGAGTACGACGCGCTGTCGCTGCGCGGTGCCGACMGCGTCTGGGTGGACCACTGCCTGTTCGACGACGGCAACCACCCCGACAAGCTCGAGCCCATCCGCCTGGGCCAGCGCGTGCAGCACCACGACGGCTTGCTGGACATCACCAACGGCAGCGATCTCGTCACCGTGTCCTGGTGCCGCTTCCAGGCCCACGACAAGACCATGCTGATCGGCAACAGCGACGGCCGCATCACGGATGACGGCCTGCTGCGCGTCACGCTGCATCACAACCACTTCCACGCCTGCAAGGAGCGCACGCCGCGGGTTCGCTTTGGCCGCGTGCATGTCGTCGCCAACCTCTTCAGCGCCGAGCGCGCCGAGGACTTTGGCTACTCCCTGGGCGTGGGCATCCGCTCGCGCCTGTACAGCGAGCACAACCGCTGGGAGTTGCCGCCCGAGATCAAGGCCGACCGATTGATCCGCCGCCTCAAGGGCAGCGCCTTCACCGACCGTGAAAGCCGGCTCAACGGCCGACCGGTGGACATCCTGGCCGCTTGGGCAGCCACGCACGCCGGCGAGACCTTGTCCGCCGACGTCGGCTGGCGCCCCGACGAGTCCTACGACGCGGCAGCCTTGCGCCCGGCCCGTCCCGATCAATTGGTTGAGCAAATCCGCGCAGGCGTCGGGCCGCGCCGCGCCTGAGTCAGAATCCGGCTACTGAAACACGCACCCGAAAGAATCGAAACGATGGACGACGACATTGCTGATTCC
>NZ_JBFULE010000132.1:0-10469 GCF_056400485.1 Roseateles sp. P5_B10 | reverse complement strand
CCCTATGACCTCGTCATCTGCGACCCCCCCAGCTTCCAGAAAGGCAGCTTCGTCGCGACCAAGGACTACGCGCGGCTGGCGAAGCGGCTGCCTGCGCTGCTGGCGCCCGGGGGCCATGCATTGCTGTGCCTGAACACGCCCAAGCTGGGCCTGGATTTCCTGCACGGCGTGATGGCCGAGCACGCACCGGAGCTGGCATTCGTCGAACGCGTGGCGAATCCGGAGGTGTATGCGGACGTCTCGGCAGATCGAGGACTCAAGGTGTTGGCCTATCGCCTGCCCTGAGCCTGCCGCGCCTCAGGAAAGTCGCCCCAGCTCCGCCAGCAACTTCGCCCGCGCTGCCGGATCGTTGACTGACTCCGCCAGCCGGTTGAAGAACACCGCCCGGCTGTCCGTGCCGGCTGCGGCCCGTTTGATCAGCACCTTGGCGATGGGCCCGACATGTTTCGCCAGCAGAACCTGAGCCTTGTCCATGACGGCCTCGTTCAGCGGCCCGCCGATGAGGGTGCCGCTGCCCGCCGAGCCCGCCGTGGCGCCCTTGGAACCACCGGCCGACGGCGAACCGGCGGTGCCGCCGCCTGCCGTGCGGTGGTGGCCGCCGGTGACCAGGCTGGCCTGGCCGAGGAAGGCGTCGCGCGCACGCGGGTCGGTGACCTGCTCGGCCAGCTTGCTGTAGAGCTCGTTGATGTCCTGGCATTCGCGTGCGGCGCGGCGCACCAGCACGCTGGCCAGCGGGCCGACATGCCTGGCCAGCGTCAATTCGGCCTGGGTGAGCTGGGCCTTGTCCCAGTGCGATGGCGTCGGGGCGCTGGCCGTGCCCGCCGTGGAGCCGGGCAGCGACGTGCCTGACAGCGAGGGCGGTGCGACAGTGGGCGTGGCCAGCGGCTGCGCGGGGCGCGCGCGCGCTGGCGCCAGCATCACGGTCTTTTCCCAGCCGGTGTCGTCGATGCTTTGACCGATGCCGTCGGTGATGGCCTGCTTGAATTCCTCGGCGGTGGCATAACGGTCTTCGGGGCGCTTGGCCAACGCGCGGGCAATGATGGCGTCGAACCAGCCCGGGCGCTCGACACCCTCGATGGTCGACGGCGGCTGCGGCATGTCGTTGACGACCTTGTACATCAGCGCCTCGGTCGTGCCGGCGAAGGGCGCGCGGCCGGTGAGGAGCTGGTAGAGCACGACGCCGGCGCCGTAGATGTCCACGCGCCGGTCCATGGGCTTGCCCAGGAACTGCTCGGGCGCCATGTGGCTGGGGGTGCCCACCATGTAGTGGGTTTGCGTGAGGTTGGTGCTCTCGATGCGGGCGATGCCGAAATCGGCCACCTTGAGCCGCCCCCCGGCCGTCGTCATGATGATGTTGGCGGGTTTGATGTCGCGGTGCCAGACGCCCTTCTCGTGCGCATGGCCGAGGGCATCGAGCAGCTGGCTCATGATGCCGGGGATGTCGGTGTCGGTGAAGCGGACCTTGGCGCCGAGGTAGCTGGCGAGCGAGCGGCCCTCGACAAACTCCATCGCGATATAGGCCACGTTCTCGGCGCGGCCGAAGTCGTAGACGGCGACGATGCCCGGATGGTGCAGCCGGCCGGCAGCCTGGGCCTCGTTGCGGAAACGCGAGGCCGGCGCACCGGGGCTGTCGTCGTCGGCGTCGAGCTGGGTGCGGATGGTCTTCAGCGCGACGGTGCGCTGGATGTCGGGGTCGAAGCCCTTGTAGACGACACCCATCGCGCCCTCACCGAGAATCTCGGTGATGCGGTATTTGCCGAGCTGTGTCGGGTGCTTCTTGTCGCTCATGCGCTGAAATGACTCATGTGTCCAGCAACTTCATGGCCTGCACGACGCTGGCCCGCATGCGAGAGAAGGAATGGGACAGCGTGGCGATCTCGTCCTTGCTGGTGGCCTGGAACTCGGGCGCGTCCAGGTCGCCCTGACTGACGCGGTCGGCCAGGGCCGACAGGCGCGTGACGGGGCGCACGACCAGCATCCAGACCATCAGGTTCAGCACGACGCCGACGGCGACGAAGACGACGATCAGCGACGTGATGAAGACCTTGAAGGTCTGGTCGGCGCGCTGCAGCGGCACGCCCAGCGGGACTGAAACGACCTGCGCGCCGATGACTTCGTTGAGGTTCCAGCCGAAGCCGTTAGCGGGGCCGTACTTGGCGACCATGGTGGCCGGCGCGGCCTCGACGCTGCTGTGGCAGGCCAGGCAGGCCGGGTCGGTGATGCGCAGCGGACGGGCGATGTAAAGCGAAGGGCCGGCGGGCGTGTCGCGCGTGCCGACGGTTTCCTTCAGGTCGGCCGAGGAGCGGAACTGGCCGACGATGTCGACCTCCCAGCTCGTTGCACGGTCGCGCGGGTTGGTCGGGTTCAGCGTCGCTTCCTTGTAGGCGAACTCGGGGTGCTTGGCCAGCAGCGTCCCCAGCACCTCCGTGGCGGAAAAGCTCGGCACCGTCTCCGGCAGGAACTTGTCGGTCATCTGCGAGACCAGCAGTGGCTTGATCTTCGTGTTGGTGTAGCTGCGCACGGCCAGCGCCTTCTCCATCAGCATCTGCGCGGTGGCGATGGTTTCCTGCTTGGCGTTGTCCTGCAGCAGATTGCGCGCGATGTAGCCGCTCAGGGCGATGCCCAGGCTCATCACGAGCAGATAGACCAGATTGAATTTGGCGAGCAGTTTCATGGTGTTTTTCCCGGAGGCCGGCAATGGTAGTGCGCCGATATGGCTGAGTGGCTTCGTGCTTGCTCGTGGTTCCCGGTGCAAATCCACAGAAGAAAGGGCGCCGGACCGAAATTGGGCCTACCGATGCAGGCCCTGGCCGCCTCCTTCGGCCGCCGTGCCTGGCTGCGCATGCCCGCCTGGCCGCTGCGCAGGCTGGCCGGCGAGATGTCCACGCTGTTGCTGGACGGCCAGAACGTCGTTCCTGCCGCGGCGCGGGCCGCCGGCTATCGCTTCCGCTTCCCCACGCTGCAGGCGGCGCTGTCCGACCTGGCGGCCCGGCATGATGCCGGCCATGAACTCGCCCATTGACCGCTGCAACGACGGCAGTGCGAACCCGCCGCGGCTGCGCCGCGACATCAACCTCGGCACCCTGGCCGAGCTGCCGCGCGCCTCGACCGGCTGGCGCGCGACGCATGCCGAGCAACTCGCCCTCTTGAAGGCCGACGGCCACGAAGCCGTGCAGATCTGGCAGCCCACGCGCGAGGCCGCCCGGGCCGCGCGCGACGCCGGCCTGGCCGTCACCGGCATCTGCCGCGCACTGGTTCCAACCGAGGTGGCCGCCATCGTGCGTGAGCAGCGCGACCTCGGCTGCGAGATCACGACGCTGCACGTGGGCAACAGCTTCGAGACCGACGCCGAGATGGATGCCCTTGCCGCGGCCGTGCTGGAAGCCTCGGCGCGGCACGGCCACCCGCTCTATGTCGAGACCCACCGCGGCACGATGACCCAGGATCTCCGCCGCACGCTGGATCTCGTCGAACGCTGGCCGGCGCTGCGCTTCAACGCCGATCTGTCGCACTGGTACACCGGCCACGAGCTGACCTATGGCGGCGAGTTCCACGAACGTGCGCAGCGGCTCGCGCCGGTGTTCGAGCGCGTGCGCTTCCTGCATGCCCGCGTCGGCAACCCGGGATGCATCCAGACCGGGCTYGACGACCCCGGCGACTACCTCAGCCACTTCCGCTGGATGTGGCAGCGCTGCTTCGAGGGCTTTGTGCGCGGCGCCGGGCCGGGTGACTACCTGAGCTTCAACGCCGAGCTGCTGCCGCAGAAGATGGGCGCCGACTTCTGGCTGCACTACGCCCAGCCGCGTGTCGACCTGGCGGGCGACCGTTTCAACGGTGAGCCCAGCGACCGCTACGCGGACGCCGCGCGGTTGTGGCAGATCGCCGGCGAATGTTTCGAGGCGGCAACACGCGCAGTGGTGGGCGCGCCGCGCTGACATTCGCTTCGCGGCGCATTGCTGGCATGTGAATGGCCCCGGCGTGACAGCCCTGCGTCAGCACATCGGCCGCTCTCGCGCCATACTGCTGCCACCATGCGCATCCTGCTCGTCGAAGACGACGAACAACTCGTCGAAACCACCGCCCGCGCGCTGCGCTCCCAGGGCTGGGTCGTGGACTGCACCGCCCGCGGCGAGCCCGTGCCGCGCTCGCTGAAGGAGGACGCCTACGACCTCCTCATCCTGGACATCGGCCTGGCGGGCATCGACGGCTTCGAGACGCTGCGCCGCGTGCGCGCCGAGAGCATCGCCGTGCCGGTGCTGATCCTGACCGCCCGCGACGCCGTCGAGGACCGCGTGCGTGGCCTGGAAGGCGGCGCCGACGACTACCTCGTCAAGCCCTTTGCGTTGACCGAACTGGTCGCCCGCGCCCGCGCCCTGGTGCGGCGCAGCCAGGCGCGCACCAGCAACCAGCTGCAGCTGGCGCGCCTGCGCATCGACCAGGAAGCCCGCCGCGCCTACATCGACGACGAGCCACTGGCCCTGTCCGCCCGCGAATGGGACGTGCTCGGCTTCTTGATGGCGCGCTCGGGCAAGGTCGTGCCCAAGGAGCACATCGCGCTGGCCAGCAATGCCTGGGACCAGGGCGTCAGCGACAACGCCATCGAGGTCTGCCTGTCGCGTCTGCGCGCCAAGATCGAGCCGGGTGGCGTGCAACTTCGCACTGTGCGCGGCCTCGGCTACCTGCTCGAGGAAATAGGCTGACGTTGGCTGAGGGTTCACGCTCCAGCCTGCAGCGGCGGCTGTTCGGCTGGCTGATGCTGCCGCTGGTGCTGGCCTTGCCCGTGCTCGGCACGGCGCTGTACGAGCAGGTCAGGCACAGCGCGCAGAGCTGGCTCGACGAGGGCCTGGAGGACACCGCGCTGACGCTGGCGGGCCAGATCGACGTGCGCAGCGGCGAGCCCCGCATCGATGTCAGCGCCACCATGGACCGCGCCCTGCGCTTCGACCGCCAGGACGATGTCTTCTACCTGGTGTTGGCGCCGCGCGGCGAGGTGCTGCAGGGCGACGCCGGCCTGGCCGAGTTGCAGCCCCGCCCGGCCCCGCAGGCGGCGGGCCACTCCTCCTACGGCGACGTCAGGCTGCGCGGCCGAGAGCTGCGCCTGGTGCAACTCGGCCATGACTGCGGCACCGGTGTCTGCCAGATCCTCGTTGCCGAGACCCTGCACAAGCGCGACGCGCTGCAGAGCGAGATCGGCAGCTCGGTCGCGTTGAACGGCGTGGCGCTGGCTTTGCTGCTGGCCCTGGCCGGCTGGTGGGCCATCCGCCAGGGCCTGGCGCCGCTGACGGGCCTGAGCGCCGAGCTGGAGCATCGCGACCTGCACCGGCTGACACCGCTGGCGGCCAGCCTGCCGCGCGAGCTGGTGCCACTGCAGGCCGCCTTCAACCGCCTGTTCGAGCGCCTGGCCCGCGCGGCCGGCGCCCAGCGCGAATTCCTGGCCGACGCGGCCCACCAGCTGCGCACGCCGCTGACCTCGCTGCAGACCGAGATCGAGCTGGCCATGCTGGAGCCGCACGACCAGCGCGTGGACCCGCTGCTGGAGCGGCTGCGCCAGCGTGTCGTGCGCAGCGCCCGCCTGGCCCAGCAGCTGCTGTCGCTGGCCCGCGCGGAGGACCGCAGCGTCGACGTGGGGCAGCGCATCGACCTGCGCGACATCGCCACCGAAAGCGGCCAGGACTGGGCCCATCGCGCGCTGCCTGCGGGTGTCGACCTCGGCTTCGAACTGGCCGAAGCGCCGGCGCTGGGCCATGCCTTCCTGCTGCGCGAGCTGCTCGAGAACCTCATCCACAACGCCGTCAGCTACGCCGGCGCAAGCGCCCGCATCACGGTGCGTTGCGGCAGCGATGCGGCCGGACCGTGGCTGGAGGTCGAGGACAACGGGCCCGGCATTGCGCCAGCCGACCGCCCGGCCGCCATGCTGCGTTTCCGCCGCGGTGATGCCGCCACGGGCACCGGCAGCGGCCTGGGCCTGGCCATCGCGGCCGACATCGCGGCCCGGCACGGCGGCCGGCTGGAGCTGCTGGATGCCCACGCCGGCCCGGGGCTGCGGGCGCGGCTCAGCCTGCCGCCGCTGCCTCCGGACCCAGCCCCAGCTGCTTGAAGAGGTTCATCGCGACGACGACGCGCCGCCCCGGCGTGGCCGGCACCTCGTGCATGGTGATGCCCGGGAACATGATCAACGTGCCGGGCCGCGGCTGGTAGGCGCTGGTCTTGGAGAACACCAGCGGCGCGCAACCGGCTTCAGCTTCCAGGTAGACAACGCAGCTCAGGTCGGCCGGCCAGTGGTTGTGCGGGGCCGTGTAGTCGGCCTGTTCGTAGATGGCGCCCCAGCAGTGGGTGACGAGCAGGTCCAGCCCGAGCGAGTCGAGCTCGCCCGACCAGGCTTTGGGCGCGGCCGCCTTGGCGATCTCGACGACGCTGGCGCACAGCGGCAGCAGCTTGGCATTGAGCATGTGGCTTTTCCACGGGCTCATGTACACCGACTTCACGTTGGACTCGGGCGACTGCGGGTGGCTGATGCGCAGCTCGTCGATGGCCTCGCGCGCCAGCTGCAGCCGGTCCGCGATCGGGCCCAGCTCGGCAATGATGACGGGCAGTTCGGTCTGGACGCTGGCGCCGACGATGCGTACGGATTCGGGAGTGCTCATGCCGACATTCTGGCCATCGGCGCTGGCGGGCCAAGGCCGGAAAAACGCCCGGTTCAGCCCAGCGCTTCGTACAGCGCCTGCATCTCCTGCGTCAGCTTGTGGCGCGCATCGAGATGGATCATGGGCCGGCTCAGCTCGTGCGACTCCTTGACCTTCACACTGCTCGACAGATACGGCTGCAGCACCGGCAGGCCCTCGTCCAGCAACTCCTGCACGACGCGCTGCGGCAGCGAGGCGCGGGCCTGGAACTGGTTGACGACGATGCCCTCGACCGACAGCTCGGGTGCGTGGTCGGCGCGGATCTCTTCAACGGCTTCCAGCAGGCCGTAGAGCGCCCGGCGCGAGAAGTCGTCGCAGTCGAAGGGGATGAGGCAGCCCTGGGATGCGATCAGCGCCGAGCGCGTGTAGAAGTTCAAAGCCGGTGGCGTGTCGATCCAGATCTCGTCGTATTCGTCCGCCAGCGGCAGCAGTGCGTCGCGCAGCTTGTAGATCTTGTAGCGGCTCTCCAGCTTGCCGTGCAGCTCGTCGAGCTCGGCGCTGGCCGGCATCAGGTGCAGGTTCTCCCACGGCGTCTCGACGACGAACTCGGTCGCGCCAGGTGCGCGCACGCTGAACTTCAGCGTTGACTCGAAGAATTCAGCCGAGCCCGGTGCGCCTTCATCCAGCGCATCGCCCATCAGGTAGCGGCTGGTGTTGCCCTGGCGGTCCAGGTCGATGACCAGCACCCGCTTGCCCGCTGCCGCGGCAATCGCCGCCAGATTGCTGGTGATCGTGGACTTGCCCACGCCACCCTTCTGGTTGAACACCACACGCCGCATCGCCGCCTCCGTTGCTGGATGCGGCGATTGTGCACTGCACAAAAGTCAGTGGGCCGGCGTGGTTTCGGCGAGCGGATGGGCGATGCCGCCGTCGCCATAGGTGCGCACCACCTCGGCGATGACCACCTGGTAGCCCCTCAGCCATTTGGCCTGGGCCTGCTTGGCCTCGCGGTGCGCGGGGTGGCTCATCAGCTGCTGCAGGGCCTCCATCGAGTCCCAGTAGTAGACGTTGGAGATCAGCCCGTTCGCTGCGTTCTCCCAGGCTTCCTCGCCGAGGTAGCCGGGAATGGCGCGGGCGATGGCGGCGATGCGGTCGTCCAGCGCGAAGAAATCGGCGTCGTAGTCGCCCTTGGCGAAGGTGAAGGTGGAGGTGTACATCAGGTGATTGTCGCCAGGGCGCGCTCGACGAAGCGGCGCGGCACTGTCGTCTTGGGTACGCGCAGCGGGAACCAACTGCGGATATCGCTGTCCACGCCGATGCCGTGCATGAAGTTGTACAGGCCCTTCTTCAGCCCCTGGCCAAGGCCGTCGTGGTCGGTGGGCGTGGGGTCGATGAAGGCGACGTCGTTCTTCGCAAAGCGGCCATCGGCGGGGAGGGGCTGTAGCGTGACGCCGTATTCCGCCGGGTTCAGTCCGACGGGCGAATGCACCGTGCAGGCGAAGCGGTGGAAGAAGCCGCTGTGGATGCAGCCGTTCTCGAACAGCTGGCGCACGTATTCCAGCGCGTCCACGGTGTCCTGCGTTGTCTGCGTGGGGAAGCCGTACATCAGGTAGGCATGCACCAGCACGCCGGCGTCGGCAAAGGCCTTGGTCACGCGCGCCACCTGCTCGATGCTGACGCCCTTCTTCATCAGCTTCAGCAGCCGGTCCGATGCCACCTCCAGCCCGCCCGAGATGGCGATGCAGCCGCTGTCGGCCAGCAGCTGGCAGAGCTCGGGCGTGAAGGTCTTTTCAAAGCGAATATTGCCCCACCACGAGATGGCCACGCCGCGGCGGATCAGCTCTTCGGCCAGGGCCTTGAGCGCCTTGGGCGGCGCGGCTTCGTCGACGAAGTGGAAGCCTGTCTGGCCCGTCTCCTTGACGATGGCCTCGATGCGGTCCACTAGCACCTCGGCCGAGGCCGCCTCGTAGCGCGAGATGTAGTCCAGGCTGACGTCGCAGAAGCTGCATTTCTTCCAGTAGCAGCCATGCGCCACGGTCAGCTTGTTCCAGCGGCCGTCGCTCCAGAGCCGGTTCATCGGGTTGAGCATGTCCAGCAGCGACAGATAGCGGTCCAGCGGCAGGCCGTCCCAGGTCGGTGTGCCGACGTCATCGAAGGGAATGTCGGGCTCGACGAAGTTGGTGTACCTGACCTCCGTGCCGTCGCGCCAGAAGGTACGCACCAGGCGCGTCTTGGAGCGCTTGCCGGCGACGTGCTCCAGCAGCGCCAGCAGTGGCCGCTCGCCGGCGTCCAGCGTCACGTAGTCGACAAAGTCGAAGACGCGCGGCTCGGCCAGCTCGCGCAGCTCGGTGTTCACATAACCGCCGCCCAGCACGCAGATGACCTCGGGCCGCGCGGCCTTGATGCTCTGCGCGATGCGCAGGGCGGCGTAGACCGAACCAGGGAAAGGCACGGACAGCAGCACGACCTCGGGTTGGTGCTGCTCCAGCGCGGCCAGCGTCAAGGTGTGCAGCGTGCGGTCGACGAGATTGGGCGGTGCGGCCAGGGCGGTGGCCAGCGGATCGAAGTGAGCCTGCGCCGCGGCGAGGGATTCGGCGTAACGGACAAACTCAAAGCGTTCATCGACCGCGTCGCGCAGCACGTCGGCGAGGTCGTTCAGGAACAGCGTGGCGAGATGGCGTGCGCGGTCCTGCAAGCCGAGGGCGCCAAACGCCCAGGCGAGCGGGTCGCCGCCATCCTCGTCGACATAGGCGTCCAGCGAAGCGAAGCGTGCGCCTTCGGGCAGGAAGGCACGGGTGTTGATGCGATGGGCCAGCGTCGGGTCGCGCCCCTGCAGGAAGCCGAGGACGCGTGGCGTGGCGGCGGCTATTGCCGGGAACTCGGTGGCAAACCAGGCCGTTTGCGGCGTGCGCTCGGCTTCGGGCAGGGCCAGCACGGCTTCATGCAGCTGGGCCAGGCCGGTGGGTGTGAACAGCTCCAGCACCAGGGCCAGCGCCAGGTCCACCTGCTGCGCATCGATGCCGCGTGAGCGCAGGAAGCCCGTCAGGTAGGCGGTGGACGGGTAGGGCGTGTTCAGCTGCGTCATCGGCGGGATGACGGAGAGGACGCGGGGAGGCTGGCGAGGCATGGGCGGGATTGTCGCGGTGTGGCGTGGCGCGACACGGCGAGCAAACCGCCTCGCATCGCGCGAGGCGCCGGCAGCCGGCGACTTCTGCGCCGTGGGCCTCTTGAAAAGGTTGACTTCTTCCATGCGGCTGGAGCGTGATCGGATGGGCGATGCCTCACAACCTAACTGACCGGTTTCACGCGTCGCTGTGAGGCTGGATCATGGATGTGTAACGGTGGCCGAACGGACCCGGAAGCGCCACTTGTTCACAGCGTTACGCCGCAACTTCAGATACATTTTTTTCACTGATGACAAAGGCACACCCGAGCGAAAGCCGGGGTCGCAAAGCTTCCGGTCTAAGGCCCGCCTGGCGGGTTACGACAGCGGGGTTGCCAAGGACAAGCCGCCGGCAGGTCGCCGTCGACATGGCAGCTCTTCCGTCGCCGGGATGCGGCGCGACGCCCGACCGGGCGTGTGCGTAGGAATCAGCGCAACAACGAAAGCTGTCCATGAAGTCCACCACGCTCCCTCTTCGATTCGTAGTTCTGATCGAGTGGCGCCTGCACGCGGCGCTTGCGCTGCTGCTGACGCTGGCTGCATTGCTGTGGCCTGCACTGGCGCAGGCCGCACCGCGCGACAAGATTGCCGCCGATCTGCGCCAGGCCGTCGATTCGGCCGCTGCGCCTCGCCAGCGCTGGCAACAGGAACTGGCTGGTCGCCGCTACGTGCACACCCTGGTC
>NZ_JBFULE010000131.1:0-10482 GCF_056400485.1 Roseateles sp. P5_B10 | reverse complement strand
CAACCACCCGTCGGTCATCCTGTGGTCGGTGGGCAACGAGGAATGGGCCATCGAGAACTCCGAAATCGGCACTCGCCTCGCGCAGCAGATGCAGGCCATCGTGCGCCGCCTGGATCCGACCCGGCCCGCGACGCTGGCCGCCTCCAGCTCGGGTGCGGCCGAGGGCACATCGGTCGGCTCGCAGGTCATCGGCTTCAACTACAAGGGCCAGCACAACATCGATGCGATGCACAAGCGCTTCCCCGAGCGCGCATCAGTCGTCACCGAGGAAGGCCTGACCTACGCGACGCGCGGCATCTACGCCGACGACCCGGCCCGCGTGCAGATCGCTGCCTACGACAAGCGCTCAGGCGGCGACTCGACCTCGACCGTCGAAGARGCCTGGCGCTTCAACGCCGAGCGCCCCTTCCTGGCCGGCGTGTTCTTCTGGACCGGCTTCGACTACCGCGGCGAGACCACGCCCTACGGCTGGCCCGCCGTCTCCTCGCAGTTCGGCATGATGGACACGACCGGYGCGYTGAAGGACAGCGGCYASTACCTSAAGGCYGCCTGGACKKCCGAGCCSATGGTSCATGTRYTGCCGCACTGGAACTGGCCCGGCCGTGAAGGCCAGCCCATCGACGTGCGCGTCTACGCCAACACCGATGAGGTCGAGCTGCTGCTGAACGGCGGTTCGCTGGGTCGCAAGTCGCTGGCGCGCTACGCCCACCTGCAATGGACCGTGCCCTATGCGCCGGGCAGCCTGGTGGCGCGCGGCTACCAGGGCGGCAAGCTCGTCGTCACCGAGACCGTGGCCACCACGGGCAACGGCAGCGCCGTGCGGCTGACGGCGGACCGTGCGCGCATCCGCGCCGATGGCGACGATGTGGCGGTGGTCAGGGTCAGCGTGGTCGACCGCGAAGGCCGCGTCGTGCCCACGGCCAGCCAGTGCATCAGCTTCGAGGTCTCCGGCCCGGCGCGGCTGATCGGCATGGGCAACGGCGACCCGGGCTCGCACGAGGCCGACAAGCCGGCCGAGTTCCATCGCTACGTGACGCTCGACCGCTGGCGCCTGCAGGGCGTGGCGCGGCAGGATGACGCGGCGGCATTGCTGGCCGGTGCCGACGCCGAGAAGGGTCGCGACCCGTTCGCCTGGCTGCCGCCCGAGAAGCAGCCGGCCGACAGCGCCTGGAACGTCGTGCACGCCAGCTTTGCCCGCCCGGCTGCGGGGGTTGGCCGCGCGGCGCTGTTCGTGGGCGACATCGCGCCGGGCCAGCAGGTCTATTTGAACGGCAAGGCCCAGACGCCGCGCCGCGAGGACGGCATGGGCGTGATCGACTTCGACCCTGCTCAGTTGAGCGATCTCAACACGCTGACCCTCGTCTTCGCCACGCCGGCCGGTGGCACGCGCAAGCTCTTCGACGACGCGCAGGGCGGCCGGCGCTGGGTCACGCTGCGCACCACCACGTCCACCGGGCCGTGGCAACGCAGCGTGTTCAACGGCCATGCACAGGTGATCCTGCAATCCACCGGCAGCCCCGGTCGCGCCACGCTGCGCGCCGTCAGCGAAGGCCTTGCCCCAGCTGCAACGGTGATCGAGATCTTCTGAACACCGGGAACAGATTCGTCACCGTCGCTACGCTCGGAACCAGGCCACTGGACGGCAACGTTATGCAGCTTGAAGATTTCACCGAAGGCTAGGAGCCCATACATGTCGGGCTGGAGGGCGCCGCGCTTGTGATTGGCGGCATCGATCCCTGGCTGCATGCGAACGCTTGGCGCAGGGCTTGGCGAGAGCACATCGTTGTACCGCATCCGACTTATCGACAGCAACGCCATCGTGCCCGGATCTACGAGATCGCGGCGCTTGGGTCGATCACCCCTAGGATCGCCCGGTCACGATTGCCGCCCGAGTTGCCGCCATGCGCCGTCTTGCCCCACTGCTTCTCGCCCTGACCCTGTGCCCGCTGGCCCATGCCGACGAGGCCGGTGCAGCCCGCGCGCTTGAGCAAGCCCGCAGCAACCCCTGGCTGCTGCGGCAATTCATGGCCGCCTTCCCCAAGGGCGGCGACCTGCACAACCACCTGGACGGCAGCATCTACGCCGAGAACATCATTGGCTGGGCCAGCGCCGACGGCAAATGCGTGGACCCGGCCAGTGGCCAGATCAGTTTCCCGCCCTGCGACACGGCGCGGCCCCTGATGAAGGACTACGCGGCCGACAGCGCCCGCTACAGCCAGCTCGTCGACGCCTACTCGGTACGCAACTTCGAGCGCGGCAGCAAGTCGGGCCATGACCAGACCTTCGTCACCTTCGGCCGCTTCATCCCCGGCACGCTCGGCCGCGAGGGCGACATGCTGCGTGAGGCGACCAACCGCCGCGGCGCGGAGAACACGGTCTACCTGGAGCTGTTGCAGTCCTGGGGCATGGACAAGGCGCGCGCCATCGCGGCGGCCGAGGCCGGTGCCTTTCGCGCCGACCGGCCCACCAGCGACTGGGCCCATCACCCGGCCCTGCAGCGCATCGTCGCCGACACGCGCGCCGAGCTGGACCGCATCGAGAAGCGCTGGCGCGAGCTGTCGCACTGCAACCAGGCCAATGCCGAGCCGGGCTGCGGCGTGGCGCTGCGCTATCTGGCCCAGGTCATCCGCACCTTCCCGCCCGAGCAGGTCAATGCGCAGATCGCGCTGGCCTTCCTGCTTGTGAAGGCCGACCCGCGCTACGTCGGGCTCAATCTCGTCGCGCCCGAGGACGACCCCGGCACGCTGCGCCACTACAAGGAGCAGATGAGCGTCATCGGGCGCTTAAGCAAGCTCTACCCCGAGGTGAAGGTCACGCTGCATGCGGGCGAGTTCGGATTCGGCCTCGTACCGCCCGAGGATTTCAAGGACCACATCCGCCAGGCGCTGGACGTCGCCGGTGCGCGCCGCATCGGTCACGGCGAGGCGATCGGCCTGGAGACCGGCGCCTTCGACACGCTGCGCGAGATGGCCAAGCGGGGCGTGATGGTTGAGATCAACCTGACCAGCAATGCCATCGTGCACGACCTCAAGGGCGATCAGCACCCCTTCCTGCTGTACCGCCAGTTCGGCGTGCCCACGGCCTTGTCGGCCGACGATGAAGGCGTGTTCCGCATCGACCTGACGAACGAATACCAGCGCGCCGCGGCCACCTATCCGAAGCTGAGCTACCGTGACTTCAAGCAGCTGTCGCGCAATGCCCTCCACTACGGCTTCGTCGAAGGTCAGGCTTTGCTGGCCGACACCGGCAGCGGCCGCTTCGTTGCAAGCTGCACAGGCGAACGCACCGGAGCTGAGCCCAAGACGGCGCGCTGCCGCGACTTCCTTTCCACCCACACCAAGGCCCGCCTGCAATGGGACCTCGAAGCACGCTTTGCCCGCTTCGAAAGCCAAGTTCACTGAATGCTTCTTGATATCGGGCCGCTGCGCCGCAACACCGCCTTTCGCCGCCTCTTCGCCAGTCAGTTCATCTCGGGCCTGGGCACCATGGTCAGCTATGTGGCCGTGCCCTGGCAGCTCTATGAGCTGACGCACTCCAACGCCCAGGTCGGCCTGCTCGGCCTGGTGCAGCTGATCCCCGTGGTTGTGTGCGGCCTGCTGGGCGGCGCGGTGGCGGACCGGGTCGACCGCAAGCGGCTGCTGATCGGCTCCGAGGCCTTGATGGCGTTGTGCCTGGCCGGCCTGCTGATGAATGCGCTGAGCGCCACGCCGAGCGTGCTGGCCATCTACGCACTGGTGGCGGTACTGCAGGGCGCGAGCGGCTTCCATCGGCCGGCGCTGGAGGCGCTGACGCAGAAACTCGCGCGGCCCGAGGAATTTGCTGCCGTCGCGGCGCTGTCGTCGGTGCGCGGCACGGTGGGCATGGTGGCCGGGCCGGCGCTGGCCGGGCTGTTGCTGGCGAAATGGGGCGCGGTCGGCGCCTGCATCTTCGACTTCGCGACCTTCATCGCGGCGCTGTTCTTCATCGCCCGCATACCGCGCGAAACCATCGGCACGGTCGACGCCCCCGGCGAACGGCCGCATCTGCTGGCCGATCTTGCCGAGGGCCTGCGCTTCGCCTGGGCGCGGCCCGAGCTGATGGGCACCTACATCGTCGACATCGTCGCGATGGCCTTCGCCTTCCCGGTGGCGCTGTTCCCGGCCATGGCGGCGGCGGACGGGCGTACCGAATCGGTGGGTTGGCTGCTGTCGGCGATGTCGGTCGGCGCGCTGGTCATTGGCCTGTTCAGCGGCTGGACCGGCAAGGTCACGCGCCATGGCCGCGCCGTCGTCATCGCGGCGGCCGTGTGGGCGCTGGGCATCGTGGCGCTGGGCTTTGCACCCAGCTTGATGCTGGGCCTGGCCTGCCTGGCGGTGGCGGGTGCCGCCGACATGGTCAGCGGCGTGTTCCGCGGCACCATCTGGAACGAGACCATCCCGAACACGCTGCGCGGGCGGCTCGCGGGCATCGAGATGATCAGCTACCTGACCGGCCCGCTGGTCGGCAACGCGCGGGCAGGCTTCATGGCCGACGCCTGGGGCGTGGCGCCGGCGATCTGGATCGGCGGCGTGATCTGCCTGGCCGGTGTCATCGCCACCGGCTTCCTGTTGCCGCGCTTCTGGGCCTATCGCAGCATCACACGTTGACCGCGCTCATCTGCGCCGCCGGGTAGCGCGTGCCGGCCACCATGTGCGCGGCCAGCAGCGCCTCGATGCGCTCGCGCCGGCCGGCATCGAAGTGGATGTGGGACGCCAGCGCGTTCTCATCGAGCCGCTTGATGCTGCGCGTGCCGGGAATGGGCACGATGTCCTCGCCCCGGTGCAGCAGCCAGGCCAGCGCGAGCTGGGCCGGCGTGTAGCTCCACTCCTCGGCCAACGCCGACAGCGCATCGGCCAGCGCGAGGTTGTGGTCCAGGTTGCCGCCCTGGAAGCGCGGATGGATGCGGCGGCGATCGTCGGGTGCCAGTTGCTCGGCCGAACGGATGGCGCCGGTCAGGAAGCCGCGGCCCAGCGGGCTGTAGGGCACCAGCGTGATGCCCAACTCACGGCAGGTGGGCAGGATCTCGGCTTCGACGTCGCGGCTCCACAGCGAGTATTCGGTCTGCACAGCGGCTATTCGGTGCACCGCATGTGCGCGGCGGATGGTCGCGGCCGAGGCCTCCGAAAGGCCCAGGTGCCCGACCTTGCCGGCCTTGACCAGCTCAGCCATCGCGCCGACGGTTTCTTCGATGGGCACGTTCTTGTCGACGCGGTGCTGGTAGTAGAGGTCGATGTGATCCACACCCAGGCGCTTGAGACTCGCATCGCAGGCCTCGCGCACATAGGCCGGGCTGCCGTCGATGCGCACCGCCGCGCCATCCGGCGCACGCACATGGCCGAACTTTGTCGCGACGATCACCTCGTAGCGACGCGTGGCCAGCAACTGCGACAGCAGGCGCTCGTTGGCGCCGGTGCCATACATGTCGGCCGTGTCGAGGAAGTTGATGCCGATGTCCAGCGCGTGGTGCAGCACGGCCAGCGACTGGGCATCATCGGYCGGGCCGTAGAACTCGGACATGCCCATGCAGCCCAGGCCCAGGGCAGACACCGCGGGGCCGTGAGCGCCGAGGCGGCGGCGGGGAAGGGTCGAATGCGTCATGGTGGAACTCCTTGAAGGGATCATCAATGGGATGGGGACAGCTTAGGAAACCGGGCGCCGGTCGCCCAGCACAAAGCTCGGACATGCTTGCCCGATCCTCCAGCGCATGCCCCTGCACGACGCCAGCTTTGGGCAAGTGTTTGCACAATCGCTCACATGCCTCAAGACGATGACCTGCACGCCCTGCGCGAGCGCACCATCGCGCAGGCCCTGGCCCGCGCGCCCGCAGATGGCCTGCACACGACCGCCCTGCCCTGGCTGCGGCTGATCCGCGCCAGCGCGCCGGCCCAGCCGGTGCCGGCGGTTTACGAGCCCGGCCTGGTGCTGGTGCTGCAGGGGCGAAAGCGCGCGCAGCTCGGCGAGCGCGTGGTGCACTACGACGCGATGCAGTGCCTCGTCGTACCCATGACCATGCTGCCGCGCGGCCAAGTGCTGGAGGCCAGCCCGGCCAAGCCCTATGTCTGTATGCGCCTGAGCTGCGAGACGCAGGCGCTGACCGAGCTGCTGCTGGACGGCGATGCACCGCCTGAAGGCAACGACGCCGGCCTGCATGTCGCGCCCGTCACCGCGCCGCTGCTGGACGCTGCCCTGCGTCTGCTGCAGCTGCTGGACAGCCCGCAGGATCTGAAGACGCTGGCACCGTTGGTGCAGCGCGAGATCCTCTACCGCGTGCTGACCGGCCCGCTGGGCCCGCGGCTGCGTTCGCTGGCGCATACCGACGGCGTCACCCGCCGCGTGGGCCGCGTCATCGAGCAGCTGTCGCGCCGCTATGCCGAACCTCTGTCCATCGACGAACTGGCCGAGTTGGCCCACATGAGCCCGTCGACGCTGCATCTGCGCTTCAAGCAGCTGACCGCCTTGTCGCCTCTGCAATTCCAGAAAAACCTGCGCCTGCAGCAGGCGCGCCGGTTGATGCTGGGCGATGGCCTGGATGCCGCCAGCGCCGCGCACCGGGTTGGTTACGAGAGCCCTTCGCAGTTCAGCCGTGAATATCGTCGCCTTTTTGGCGCGCCGCCACGCGAGGACATCTCGCTGCTGCGCAGCGCTGCCGGCTAGAATGCCGCCTCCTTCCGAGGAGCGTTGCAACCTCAGCACCTATTGAGGCCAGGCTCGGAAGTTCTGACCCCCTGCAACTGCGCTCACCCGCTGGCAATCCGTGCCTGGGTGAGGTTTGATCCCCCCGTACGACCCGCCAGCGGCTTCATTCGCTTGAAGGAGCCCTGCATGAGCACCACGAATCACATCGTCAAGGACCTGTCGCTGGCCGACTGGGGCCGCAAGGAAATCAAGATCGCCGAGCATGAGATGCCGGCGTTGATGGCCATCCGCAAGGAATACGCCGCCACACAGCCGCTCAAGGGCGCGCGCGTCACCGGTTCGCTGCACATGACCATCCAGACGGCCGTGCTCGTCGAGACGCTGCAAGCCCTGGGCGCCGAAGTGCGCTGGGCCTCGTGCAACATTTTCTCCACGCAAGACCACGCCGCCGCGGCCCTCGCCGCCGTCGGCACGCCCGTGTTCGCCTACAAGGGCGAGACGCTGGAAGACTACTGGGACTACACCCACCGCATCTTCGAATTTGYCGGCAAGGGTGAAGCGGGCGAAGGCCCCAACATGATCCTGGACGACGGCGGCGACGCGACGCTGCTGATGCACCTGGGCCAGAAGGCCGAGAAGGACTTGTCCGTGCTGGCCAACCCCGGCAGCGAGGAAGAGCGCATCCTGTTCGCGGCCATCAAGAAGAAGGTCGCCGAAGACGGCAGCTGGTACACCCGCAAGAGCGCTGAGATCATCGGCGTGACCGAAGAGACGACCACGGGCGTGCACCGCCTGAAGGAAATGTCGGCCAAGGGCACGCTGCTGTTCCGCGCCATCAACGTCAACGACTCGGTCACCAAGAGCAAGTTCGACAACCTCTACGGCTGCCGTGAATCGCTGGTGGACGGCATCAAGCGCGCTACCGACGTGATGGTCGCCGGCAAGATCGCCGTCGTGGCCGGCTATGGCGACGTGGGCAAGGGCTCGGCCCAGGCGCTGCGTGCGCTGTCGGCGCAAGTGTGGGTCACCGAGATCGACCCCATCTGCGCACTGCAGGCCGCGATGGAAGGCTATCGCGTCGTGACGATGGAGTACGCCCAAAGCAAGGCCGACATCTTCGTGACGACGACCGGCAACAAGAACGTCATCCGCCACGAGCACATGCTGGCGATGAAGAACAACGCCATCGTCTGCAACATCGGCCACTTCGACAACGAGATCGAGGTCGCGGCGCTGGAGCAGTACGAGTGGGAAGAGATCAAGCCCCAGGTCGACCATGTGATCTTCCCGGACGGCAAGCGGATCATTCTCTTGGCCAAGGGCCGCCTGGTGAACCTGGGCTGCGGCACGGGCCACCCGAGCTATGTGATGAGCAGCTCGTTCGCGAACCAGACCATCGCCCAGATCGAGCTCTACGCGCACAAGGACAACTACGCCATCGGCCAGGTCTATGTGCTGCCCAAGCACCTGGACGAGAAGGTCGCGCGCCTGCAGCTGACCACGCTGAATGCGCAGCTGACCGAGCTGACGGAAGAGCAGGCCGCCTACATCGGCGTCAACAAGGCCGGCCCGTACAAGCCCGACACTTATCGGTACTGATCGTCGATGCGCGCTGACCAGCTCCTCGTCGCCCAAGGCCTGGCACCGACCCGCTCGGTGGCCCAGCGCTTGATCTCGAACGCCGCCGCCGAATGGGCCTCGCCCACCGGCTGGGCGATGTTGAAGAAGGCCGGCGAGGACCTGCCCGAGACGGCGCAGCTGCGCGTCACCGACGACGCGGAGCTGCGCTATGTGTCGCGCGGCGGGCTCAAGCTGGAAGGGGCGCTCACCCGCGTCGGCTTCGACGTCACGACGCACACTGTGCTGGACGTCGGCCAGAGCACAGGCGGCTTCACAGACTGCCTGCTGGCTCACGGCGCCCGCCATGTCGTTGGCGTGGACGTAGGCCATGGCCAGCTGCATGCCAAGCTGCTGGCCGACCCGCGCGTCACGGCGCTGGAAGGCGTGCATGTGCGCGAGCTGGACGTGTTGCGCCAGCACGCGCCGACGGGCGGCTTCACGCTGATCGTCGGCGACCTGAGTTTCATTTCCATGGTGGGCAGCCTCCCGGAGTTGCTGCCTTGGCTGGAGGTGCACGGCCATCTGCTCGTGCTCATCAAGCCGCAGTTCGAACTGGGGCCACAAGCCCTGGGCAAGGGCGGTCTCGTCAAGGACGAGGCCGACTACCCGCGACTGGAAGCCCGCGTGCGCCTGGCCTGCACGRCCCTCGGCCTCAAGGTGCTGGACTACTTCGACAGCCCCATCACCGGCGGTGATGGCAACCGCGAATTCTTCTTGTGGGCCTCCCGATGAGCACCCTTGTCAGTTTCGAATTTTTCCCCCCGAACACGCCGGTCGGCGTCGAAAAGCTCAAGACCGTCGTGCAGGAGCTGGGCGCGATGTCGCCCCAGTACTTCAGCGTCACCTACGGCGCCGGCGGCTCCACGCGCGACAAGACCCTGGGCGCCGTGATGGACATCGCCGCGGCCGGCTTCAATGCCGCACCGCATCTCTCCTGCGTGGGCTCCACGCGCGAGAACATCGCCGAGATCCTGGCCACCTACCGCGCCCAGGACATCCACCGCGTCGTCGCCCTGCGCGGTGACCTGCCCAGCGGCACCGCCACGGCGGGCGAGTTCCGCTATGCGTCCGAACTGGTCAGCTTCATCCGCGAGACCCAGGGCAAGGATTGGCATATCGAGGTCGCGGCCTACCCCGAGGTGCACCCGCAGCAGCGCTATGCAGCGCGCGACCTGCAGCACTTCGTCGACAAGATGAAGGCCGGCGCCGATGGCTCGATCACGCAGTTCTTCTTCAACGCCGACGCCTACTTCCACTTCGTCGACGAGGCGCGCCGCCTGGGCGTCACCCAGCCCATCGTGCCGGGCATCATGCCCTTCCACAACTACGGCCGCATCGCCCAGTTCGCGCAGCGCGACGGCATCGACATCCCGCGCTGGGTGCAGATGAAGATGGAAGGTTTCATGGACGACGCCGCCAGCATCCGCGCCTTCGGCCTGGACGTCATCACGCGGTTGTGCGAACGCCTCATCGACGGCGGCGCGCCGGGCATCCACTTCTACACGCTCAACCAGAGCGCGCTGACTCTGGAGTTGTGCAAACGCCTCGGCCTTGGCAACAAGGTTTGATCCAGCGCAAAACCCCACATCGAGTGTGGCGCTGCGAGGCGCCACCTTGTGTTGCCTCAAACCGCCGTGAGCCGCCGGCRCGTGCAATGCCTCCATCGGGACACGTCCCATTCACTGGAGCCATTGATGAAGTTCTCTTCCGCCCTGCGCCTGGCCGCCGTTGCCRCCGCCGCCCTTGCCCTGCAGCCCGCCTTCGCCGATGAAGGCCCGCTGCTGGTACGCGTGCGGGCGCTGCACCTGGATTCCGCCAACAAGGACAGCACGGGCCTGGGCCTGTCGATCAACAACAAGACCTTCCCAGAAGTTGATTTCAGCTACTTCATCGCGCCCAACATCGCGGCCGAGCTGATCCTGACCTATCCGCAGAAGCAGACGATCTACTCCAACGGCAGCGAGATCGGCTCGCTCAAGCACCTGCCGCCGACGCTGACGCTGCAGTACCACTTCAACCCGACYGGCACCGTGCGTCCCTACGTCGGTGCGGGCGTGAACTACACCAATTTCTCCAGCGTCGAGTTCGCGCCTGCCGTGCAGACCGCTCTTCATCCCAGCATCAAGCACAACAGCTGGGGCGCTGCCTGGCAGATCGGCGCAGACGTCGAGATCAGCAAGGGCACCTATCTGAAGGGCACCTATCTGA
>NZ_JBFULE010000130.1:0-10508 GCF_056400485.1 Roseateles sp. P5_B10 | reverse complement strand
GGGCCGGCTCGACGATATCCAGTTCGGCTGACTGAGGCCCATCGTCTGCCTACGGGCCGAGCGCCGGGCCGCTCCCAAGCCGGCCCGATTGCCGATGTGCTCGCGGCTCGATGCCGCGAGCATCGGCGCCCCCTCGGGGGGCCGCTCAAGCTCGCCCGCGTTCAGCGTGGCGAGCTTGGGCGCGGGGCTCCGTTTCAGCGGCGGCGTTCGCGCTTGATGCCGAGCAGGGCTTCTTTCAGCGCATCGTCGGCCGGCTTGTCGCCCAGCCAGATGCGCAGCAGGGCCGTGAAGAACTCCGGCTCCTTGATCGGCTCGCTCAACAGCGACTTGCCGTTGACCAGCAGCGTCGACCCGAGCCCGGGCACATAGTCGACCGTGAAATTGTCGCCGCTGTTGAGCTGCTTGCGGCTGGCGAAGACTTCGCTCAACTTGAGCACGCCATTGATGGACTTGACGAACTCGTCGCGCGGCGCGTTGGCTTCCATGCCCTTGGTGAAAAGCTTGCCGAGTTCGTTGCCGTCGATCTCGCGCAACATCTGGATATGGATGCGCTTGGGGCCGGGCGCCGCGAGCACCTCGGGCGTCGTGCTGACCTTGTGCGTCAGGTACAGGCCCGCCGTGTAGACCTTGACGACAAACTTGTAGCGCACGCCGGCGCCGTTGAGGACCAGCTTCTGGCCCGCCAGGTCCATGGCCGTCTCGTACTTCACGTTGGCCACCTCGACCGTCTCGGCCCAGGCGCTCCCCCCGCTCAGACTGCCCACGGCCACCAGGGCCGCGACGATGAATGCGCGCATGTCTCGCTCCGTTGCTGTGCCGCGATGGCGGCATCTTCGTGAACCGAAGTATGGCGTGTCAGGCTCAAAGACCCGCTGATACACTGATCCGATCATGTTCATCACGCGGAAGTACATCACGGGGTCGAGCGACCGGGGAGCCTGGCCCTGGCGTCGCTGGTTCACCGCCGACTGATGCTGCTTGGCGCGCCCTGACGCGCTTTTTCTCGCGTTGCCCGTTCTCCATCGGGCTGCACGCCAAGCCCTGAAAACTGTCTTTTCAAGGTTTGACCGTGATCACCGAACTTGAATTCCAGAGCCTCGCTGCCGAGGGCTACAACCGCATCCCGCTGATCAGCGAGGCCTTTGCGGATCTCGAAACCCCGCTGTCCCTGTACCTCAAGCTCTGCGCCGGCTCCGGCCAGGGCCGCAACAGCTTCCTGCTGGAGTCCGTCGTCGGCGGCGAGCGCTTCGGGCGCTACTCCTTCATCGGCCTGCCCGCCCGCACGCTGATCCGCGCAACGGGCCAGTTCTGCGAAGTCGTCACCGACGGCGCCATCGTCGAGACGCACGAAGGCAACCCGCTGGACTTCATCGCCGCCTACCAGGAACGCATCAAGCCCAAGATCCCGACGGGTCTGCCGCGCTTTTGCGGCGGCCTGGCCGGCTACTTCGGCTACGAGGCCGTGCGCGCCATCGAGAAGCGCCTGGGCCGCGATCACGCGGGTGAGAGCCTGGGCACGCCGGACATCCTGCTGCTGCTGTCCGAGGAAGTCGCCGTCATCGACAACCTCTCCGGGCGCCTGTACCTCATCGTCTGGGCCGACCCGCGCCAGCCGGAGGCCTATTTCCGCGCCAAGAAGAAGCTGTCGCAGCTGCGCGACAAGCTGACCTACAGCGTCAGCGTACCCCGCGTGCCGCGCGGTGAAGCCCACCCAGTCACGCGCGGCTTTGCCAAGGCCGACTACCTGGCTGCCGTGGCCAAGGCCAAGGAATACATCGCCGCCGGCGACCTGATGCAGGTGCAGGTGGGCCAGCGCATCTCCAAGCCCTACAAGGCCGAGCCGATCGCGCTGTACCGCGCGCTGCGAGCGCTGAACCCCAGCCCCTATATGTACTTCTACGACCTGGGCGACTTCCAGATCGTCGGCGCCAGCCCCGAGATCCTCGTGCGCGAAGAACATGCCGGCGACGGCAGCCGCAAGGTCACGATCCGCCCCCTGGCTGGCACGCGCCCGCGCGGCGCGACGGTGGAGCGCGACCTGGAACTGGAAGCCGAGCTGCAGGCCGACCCCAAGGAGCGCGCCGAGCACCTGATGCTGATCGACCTGGCGCGCAACGACATCGGCCGCATCGCCCGCGTTGGCAGCGTCAAGGTGACGCAGTCCTTCGCCGTGGAGCGCTATTCGCATGTGATGCACATCGTCTCGAACGTCGAGGGGACGTTGCGAGACGATGTCGGCCAGCTCGATGTGCTCAAGGCCACCTTCCCTGCCGGCACGCTCACCGGCGCGCCCAAAGTACGAGCGATGGAACTCATCGACGAGCTGGAGCCCGTGCAACGCGGCATCTACGGCGGCGCCTGCGGTTATCTGAGTTTTGCCGGCGACATGGACCTGGCCATCGCCATCCGCACCGGCATCATCAAGAACGGCATGCTCTATGTGCAGGCGGCGGCCGGCGTCGTCGCAGACTCGGTACCCGAACTGGAGTGGCAAGAGACTGAGGCGAAGGCACGCGCTCTGCTGCGCGCCGCCGAACTCGTCGAGGAGGGATTTTGATGAGCCCCCACGTTCACTTCGTTCACTGCCCCCCAAKGGGGATGGCCTCCCTTAGGGCGGCCCGGCGGGAGTCCAAATGCTGCTGATGATCGACAACTACGACAGTTTCACCTTCAACCTCGTCCAGTACTTCGGTGAACTGGGCGCGGACGTGAAGGTGGTGCGCAACGACGAGATCACCGTGGCGGAAATGTCCGCGTTGGACCCGRMCCACATCGTCTTCTCACCCGGCCCCTGCACGCCCAACGAGGCCGGCGTGTGCGTGGAGGCCATCCAGCACTTCATCGGCAAGAAGCCGCTGCTGGGCGTCTGCCTGGGCCACCAGTCCATGGGCCAGGCCCTGGGCGGCAAGATCATCCGGGCCCAGCGCCAGATGCACGGCAAGGCCAGCACGATCACGACCGATGGCCGCGGTGTCTACACCGGACTGCCCAAGGATTTCTCGGTGATCCGCTACCACTCCCTCGTCATCGAGGAAGCGAGCTGCCCGGCGGTGCTGGAGATCACCTCGCGCAGCGAGGATGGCGAGATCATGGGCGTACGCCACCGCGAACTGGCCGGCACGGCCACGCCGTGCGAGGGCGTGCAGTTCCACCCCGAGTCCATCCTCAGCGAGCATGGGCACGCGATGCTGCGCAACTTCCTGGAGTTGAAGGCATGAGCCCCGCACGGCCGCCCGAAGGGGCTCATTCCCGCGTGGCGGGACAGCGCGAAGCGCGAAGGGTGCACCAATGACCGACTACGCGCCCGGATCGGGCGCAGCCGCCACCGGCAAGGTCGTGGATCTGCGCAGCGACACAGTCACCAAGCCGACGCCCGCCATGCTCGCAGCGATCGCAGCGGCACAAGTTGGCGATGACGTCTTCGGCGACGACCCCACCGTCAACGCGCTGCAGGAGCGCGTCGCCGCCCTGCTCGGCAAGGAGGCCGCTCTCTTCATGCCAAGCGGCACGCAGAGCAACCTCTGCGCCCTGCTGGCCCATTGCGGCCGTGGCGACGAGTACATCGTCGGCCAGCTCGCCCACACCTACCGCTACGAAGGCGGCGGCGCGGCGGTGCTGGGCAGCATCCAGCCCCAGCCCCTGACCAACCAGCCCGACGGCACGATCAGGCTCGAAGACATCGCCGCCGCCATCAAGCCCGACGACCCGCACTTCGCACGCACGCGGCTGCTGGCGCTGGAGAACACCTGGAGCGGCAATGTGCTGTCCACCCAGTACACCAACGCCGCCTGCGAACTGGCTCATGCGCGTGGCCTGGCCACGCATCTCGACGGCGCCCGCCTCTTCAACGCGGCGGTTGCCTCGGGCCGCAGCGTGGCCGACCTGGCCCGCCCTTTCGACTCGGTCTCCCTCTGCTTCAGCAAGGGCCTGGGCGCGCCCATCGGCTCGATGCTGGTCGGCTCGCGCGAGCTGATCGTCCGCGCCCACCGTGTGCGCAAGATGGTCGGCGGCGGCCTGCGCCAGGTCGGCCTGCTGGCGGCCGCCGCCGACCATGCGCTGACCCATCACGTCGACCGCCTCGCCGACGACCACGCGCTGGCCAAGCGCCTGGCCGAGGGCCTGGCCGCGCTGCCGGGTGTCACGGTCACGCCACCGCAGACGAATATCGTCTTTGCCCAGATCAGCGATGGCCGCACGCCGGCCCTGCTGGAGCACCTGAAGTCACGCGGCGTGCTGGCCACCGGCCTCATCGGTCTGCGCTTTGTGACCCATCTCGATGTCGACACCCCCGGCGTCGATCACGCCATTGCCGCCGCACGCGAGTTCCTGGAGCGCTGAGCCATGCCCATCACCGACACCGAAGCCCTGACCCGCGTCATCGAGCACCGCGAGATCTTTCACGACGAGATGCTGACGCTGATGCGCCGCATCATGGCCGGCGAGATGTCGCCCGTCATCTCGGCGGCGCTGCTGACCGGCCTGCGCGTGAAGAAGGAAACCATCGGCGAAATCACGGCCGCCGCGCAGGTCATGCGCGAGTTGTCCAACAAGGTGCCCTTGCATGAGATTGGGCCGCTGCCGCATCTCGTCGACGTCGTCGGCACCGGTGGCGATGGCGCACACAGCTTCAACATCTCCACCTGCTCGATGTTCGTCGCGGCGGCAGCGGGTGCGCAGGTGGCCAAGCATGGCAACCGCAGCGTCAGCAGCAAGACCGGCAGCGCCGACGTGCTGGAGGCCCTGGGCGCCAACATCCAGCTCTCGCCACGTGCCGTGGCCGCGTGCCTGGACGAGTGCGGCATCGGCTTCATGTTCGCGCCCAATCACCACCCGGCGATGAAGAACATCGCGCCGGTGCGCCGCGAGCTCGGCGTGCGCACCATCTTCAACATCCTGGGCCCGCTGACCAACCCGGCCGGCGCGCCCAACATCCTGATGGGCGTCTTCCACCCCGACCTCGTCGGCATCCAGGTGCGCGTGCTGCAGCGCCTGGGCGCCGAGCACGCGCTCGTCGTCTACGGCAAGGACGGCATGGACGAGATTTCGCTGGGCGCCACCACCCTGGTGGGCGAGCTGAAGGACGGCGCCGTGCGCGAGTACGAGATCCACCCCGAAGACTTCGGCATGGCCATGGCCAGCAATCGCAGCCTCAAGGTCGAGAACCCGGAACAGTCGCGCGAGATGCTGGTCGGTGTGCTCGACGGCAAGCCCGGCCCAGCGCGCGACATCGTGCTGCTGAACGCCGGCGCGACGCTATACGCCGCCAACGTGGCGCCGACGCTGGCCGACGGCATCGAACGTGCCCGCACGGCGCTGGACAGTGGCGCGGCGCGTGCCAAGCTGGATGCCTTCGTCAAGCAGACCCAGGGGCTGGGAGGAAAAGCGTGAGCAGCGATATCCTGAACCGCATCGTCGAGGTCAAATGGGAAGAGATCGCGGCAGCCAAGCTCAAGCGTTCGCTGGCTTCGCAGCGTGATGAAGCGGAGGCCCGCAAGGGTGAGCGCCTGGGCTTCGAACGGTCGCTGCGCGCCACCATCGCGGCCGGCCACGCCGCCGTCATTGCCGAGATCAAGAAGGCCAGCCCCAGCAAGGGCGTGCTGCGCGAGGACTTCAAGCCCGGGCAGATCGCCGAAAGCTATGCCCGCAACGGCGCGGCCTGCCTGAGTGTGCTGACTGACGAGCGCTTCTTCCAGGGCTCGGCCGCCTATCTGCGCGAAGCCCGCGCCGCCTGCGAGCTGCCGGTGCTGCGCAAGGACTTCATGGTGGACGAGTACCAGGTCATGGAAGCCGGTGCGATGGGCGCCGACTGCATCCTGCTGATCGCCGCCTGCCTGGCCGACTCGCAGATGGCCGACCTCGAGGCGRCGGCCCATGCCCTCGGGCTGGACGTTCTCGTTGAAGTCCATGACGGCGAGGAGCTCGACCGCGCCCTCCAGCTGAAGACGCCGCTGGTCGGCATCAACAACCGCAATCTGCGCACCTTCGACGTGACGCTGGACACGACGCTGGCCCTGCTCCCGCGCGTGCCGGCCGACAAGCTGCTGGTGACCGAATCCGGCATCCTCGGCGCGGCGGACGTGAAGCGCATGCGCGAGGCGAACGTCAACGCCTTCCTCGTCGGCGAGGCCTTCATGCGCGCGCCCGACCCGGGCCAGGCGCTGGCGACCCTGTTCGGATGAAGCTGCCGCTGCAACTCCCCGACACCGACTGGCGCCCCGTTGTCGAAGCCTGGGCCACCTCGCCGGTCGGCCAGAAGCTGGAAGCCTTCCTGGAGGAGCGTGCTGCCGCCGGCGCGACCATCTATCCGCCGGAGCCATTGCGTGCTCTCACCCTCACGCCGCTGGCCGCCACCCGCGTCGTCATCCTCGGCCAGGACCCCTACCACGGCCCCGGCCAGGCGGAAGGTCTGAGCTTCAGCGTGCCGCCCGGTGTGCCGCTGCCGCCCAGCCTGCGCAATATCTTCAAGGAGATCCAGCGCGACCTTGGCAAGCCCTTCCCGCCCAACGGCAGCCTGGTGCGCTGGGCCGAGGGCGGCACGCTGCTGCTCAACGCCGTGCTGACCGTGGAAGACGGCCAACCCGCCAGCCACGCCAACCGCGGCTGGGAGGTGTTGACCGACGCCCTCATCAAGGCGGCAGCCGTCGACCCGGCTCCCAAGGTCTTCATGCTCTGGGGCAGCTACGCCCAGGCCAAAGCACCGCTGATCGAGGCGGCGAAGCAGGACCATCTGGTGCTGAAGGCCAACCACCCCTCGCCGCTGTCGGCGCTGAAGCCGCCGCGGCCCTTCATCGGTTGCGGACATTTCTCGACGACCAAAACCTGGCTGGAGGAACGCGGGCGGGGTGCGCCGCGCAAGAGCTGACCGGTTTTCAAGCCGCGGATTGTTCCGCTGGCAGCAACTCGCCGTTCTCTCTGCCCCGCTTTTTCTCGCGGCGCGCAATTCCTACAGTGACAACCTATCGGCACACCCCGCTCGGCGGTGGCCGACCAGGAGAGTCACCATGAACAACACCCGATCCATTTCCACGCTGATCACCGCCGCGACGGCTGTCGCAGCGTTGGCGGCGGGCATGTTGCTGGCTATCAGCGCCCCAGCTCCGTCGGCCGAAGACTTCGGTCCGGCGGCCGTGGTCGCCAGCAACACGGCCGACGAGGCTTGAGCCCTCAGCTCGTCGTACAGCGCAGCTTCAGCCCGCCCATCGCCTCGCGGCCGATCAGCTCGACGACCCAGTCGACGAACACCCGCAGCTTGCTGCTGAGATGGCGGTTGGGCGGGTAGACGACATAGACCGGCACCGGGTCGGCGTCCCATTCCTCCAGCACCCGCACCAGTTCGCCGCTCTTGAGCAGCGGGCCGGCCATGAAGCAGGTCACCTGGACGACGCCCAGGTGGGCCAGGCCGGCGTTCAGATAGGCATTCGCATCGTTCACCGCCAGGATGTGGTTGCCCGCCACCTCTATTTCTTCCTCGCCGCGGCGGAAGGTGTCTGGCATGACCTTGCCGCTGCGTGCCGAGAAATAACCCACCATGCGATGTGGCGCCTGCGTCAGCTCCAGCGGATGGGCCGGCGCGCCATGGCGGCGCAGGTATTCGGGCGTCGCGCAGGTGATGAAGCGGAATTCGCCGATGCGCCGCGCGACCAGGCTCTGGTCGGTCAACTCGCCACCACGGATCACGCAGTCGATGTTGTCGCTGATCAGGTCCACCGTGCGATCGCTGACGCCAAGCTCGATCTGGATGTCGGGGTACTTGGCGTAGAAATCCGGCAGGTGCGGAATGATCATCTCGCGCCCCACCACGCCGGGAAYGTCGATGCGTATGCGGCCACGCGGCGTCACACGGGCCTGGTTCATGCTGCCTTCCAGCTCCTCCAGGTCGCCCAGCAGGCGCATGGCGCGCTCGTAGTAGGCCGCGCCATCCGGCGTCACTGTCACGCGCCGCGTGGTGCGGTTCAGCAGCTTGGTGCGCAGATGGCCTTCCAGCGTCTGGATCAGGCGCGTGACGGTGGCCTTGGGCAGGTCCAGGGAATCGGCCGCCTTGGTGAAGGTGCCGGCCTCGACGACCCGGACATAGGCTTGCATCGCGTTGAGTCGGTCCATGACTTCATTGTTCCACGGCAAGGAAAAGTGAGTCACTTTCAAGGCCGTTTATCCCTAGGCCGTTGATCACTATCTTTCGGTCCATGGACAAGATCGCCTCCCCTGCCACTTTGCGCCTCGGCCCTGCGCCGGGCCTCGTGGCCCAGGTCTACACGGCGCGCCGGCCGCTGGACGGCGACGGGCGCGCGCTGCTGCTCTGGCTGCACGGTGGCTGCTTCACGGACGGCTCACTCCAGGCCAGCCGGGCGCGCAGCGAGATGCTCGCCGACGCGGGCGCTGATGTCGTCTCGCTGGACTATCCGCTGGCGCCTGAGCACCCTTTCCCCAGCGGCCTGAGCGCCGCCTTCGAGGCCCTGCAGGCCCTCGCCGCCAAGCCGGCCAGGCTGACCGGCAGCCCGCACACCGCCCTGTTCGTTGCCGGCGAGGAAGCGGGCGGCAACCTCGCCGCGGCGCTCGCGCTGATGGCCCGCGACCAGCACGCACCCAAGCTCGCTGGCCAATTGCTGATTGCGCCCATGCTGGACCCGCAACTCGGCAGCGCCTCCATGCGCGACGGCGAATGCGGCGGCTGTGAATGCCACTACGCCAAGGGCTGGCAGGYCTATCTGGGCGGCAGCACGCGCGCCGACCACCCCTATGCCGCGCCGCTGAACGCCAGCCGGCTGAGCGGCCTGGCGCCCGCGCTGATCCTCAGCGCCGCGGGCCACCCGCTGAGCGACGAGTCGCGCCGCTATGCCGTTGCACTGCGGGAGCAAGGCGGCACCGCCAAGGAGATGACGCTGCCCGCCATCGCGCCGGGCTATGCGCTGAATCCCATCCACGAATTCCTGCGTGAAGCGGCCCGCCGCGCGCTGTCCCTTCCCGCCTGATTCCTGCCTGATTGACCTTCGGAGAGAAATAGAAATGCAGTCCAACCCTCGTCYCAATCGTCGTGCCGGCCTGATCGCTGGCGCTGTCGCTCTCGTCGCCCTGGGCGCCGTGGGCTTCGCCCAGTTCGGCTCGGGCGCAGCCCAGGCCGATGCCGGCCCCACCACGCCGCCCGCCACACCGGTGTCCGTCGCCCAGGTTGTCAGCCAGGATGTATCGGCCTGGAACGAGTTCTCGGGCCGCCTGGAAGCCGTCGAGYGCGTCGATGTGCGGGCCCGTGTGTCGGGCGCCGTGCAGGCCGTGCATTTCCGCGAGGGCAGCCTCGTGAAGGCGGGCGACCTGCTCGTCACCATCGACCCCGCGCCCTACCAGGCCGAGGTGCAGCGCCTGGAAGCACAGGTGGCCGCCGCCCAGGCCCGCGTCAACTACACGCTCAGCGAGGCCCAACGCGCCAAGTCCCTGCTGGAGGAGCGCGCCGTGGCGCGCCGCGAGTTCGACGAGAAGGACAACGCCGCCCGTGAAGGTGCGGCCAACCTGCGCGCCGCTCAGGCCGCGCTGCAATCGGCGCAGCTGTCCTTGAGCTACACCCAGGTGCGTGCACCGGTGGCGGGCCGCGTTGGCAGGATCGAAGTGACGCAGGGCAACCTCGTCGCCGCGGGTGCCGGTGCGCCGGTGCTGACGACGCTGGTGTCGGTCAGCCCGATCTACGCCAGCTTCGATGCCGACGAAAAGGTGGTGCGCGAGGCGCTCGCCTCGCTGCCCGGCGGCGGCGCCGAGCGCAAAGGCATGGAGCGCATTCCCGTGGAGATGCTGGCAGGCAGTGACAAGAGCCAGACCGGCCGCCTGCAACTCGTCGACAACCAGGTGGATGCCAGGAGCGGCACGCTGCGCGTGCGCGCCGTCTTCGACAACAAGGACGGCGGCCTGATCCCTGGCCAGTTTGCCAAGCTGCGCATGGGCCAGGCGAAGAACGAGGCGGCCCTGCTCGTCAATGAGCGCGCCGTCGGCACCGACCAGGACAAGCGTTATGTCATCGTCGTCGGCCAGGGCAACCAGGCCGAATGGCGCGGTGTGACGCTGGGCGCCAACGTCAACGGCCTGCGTGTCGTGACCAGCGGCCTCAAGGGCGGCGAGCGCATCGTCGTCGGCGGCGTGCAGCGCGTGAGGCCGGGGTCGGTGCTCGCACCCAAGGACGTCGCCATGGACGCCAAACCCGAACTGGCTGCCCAGCAAGCTGCCGCAAAGATCTCCTGACCTAGCCCCCCATCCCACCGCAAGCCCCGTGCAGCGGGCCGGTTCAGCCGGCCCGCGGGGGGCGTGCTGTCTGGAGCCAACATGAATCTCTCCAAATTCTTCATCGACCGCCCCATTTTTGCGGGCGTGCTGTCGCTGCTGATCTTCATCGGCGGCCTGCTGTCGATCCGCGCGCTGCCGATCTCGGAATACCCCGACGTCGTGCCGCCCTCGGTCGTCGTGCGCGCCCAATACCCCGGCGCCAACCCCAAGGTCATCGCCGAGACGGTGGCCACGCCGCTCGAGGA
>NZ_JBFULE010000129.1:0-10626 GCF_056400485.1 Roseateles sp. P5_B10 | reverse complement strand
GTGCTGGCCAGTTCCAGCCGCAGTGCGGCCCAGGTGCGTGCCACCGGCCAGGCGCTGATGCATTCACAGCGCATGGCCAAGTCCGTGTCCGCGGCCCTCGTCGGCAATCCAGCCGCGTTCGCGGAGCTGCGCGAGTCGGTCAGCACGCTGAGCGGCGTCGTCAACAACCTGCGCACCGGCGAAGGCGACCTGGCGATCGCGCCGGCCGCCGTGCAGCCGACGCTGGACATGGTCAAGCCGCTGGTCGAACGTGCCGAGAAGAACGGCAAGGTCGTGCAGTCCCAGGAAAAGATCCTGACCCAGGTCGGCCAGGCGCTGCGCGCCATCAACCGGCAGTCCAGCGACCTGCTGGAAAGCGCCGAGGCCGTGTCATCTCAAGCCCTGCAGATCGGCTCGTCGGCGGGTGAAGTCTCTGCCGTCGGCCAGCTCGTCATGCTGACCCAGCGTATCGGCAAGAGCGCCAACGAATTCCTGACCCAGGAAGGCGTCAGCCCCGAGGCGGTGTTCCTGCTGGGCAAGGACTTGAACTCCTTCAAGCTCATCACCGAAGCGCTCATCAGCGGCAGCCCCGAGCTGCGCCTGAACGCGGCACGCGACCCGCAACTGAAGGAACGCCTGCAGACCCTGCTCAAGCAGTACGAGCAGACCCGCACGCAAGCCTCTGCGATTCTGGGCAACCTGCAGGGCCTGGTGTCGGCACGTGAAGCTCAGACGGCCATCCTGAACGACTCCGAGCCGCTGCGTAAGGGCCTGGAGCAGGCCGCCGGCGAGCTGGAAAAGTCCGGCGGCGCGGGCTGGGGCCTGATCGCCTTCATGGTGCTGTCCCTGATTGCCCTGGTGGCCGGTGCCTTCGGTTTCCTGCGCCTGTTCGTGGCCGACCAGTCCGAGCGCGCCGCGCTCGCCGAAGCCTCACGCCGCGAAGCCGAGGCCCAGGAGCAAGAGGCCAAGCGCGTCAACGACGCCAACCAGGCCGCCATTTTGCGGTTGATGAACGAACTGGCCAGCGTCGCTGAAGGCGACCTGACGCAACAAGCGACGGTGACAGAAGACATCACCGGCGCCATCGCCGACTCCGTGAACTACACGGTGGAAGAGCTGCGCAACCTGGTCGGCCAGGTGCAGGCAACGGCAGCCCGCGTGACCGACACGACCGGCGCGGTGGACCAGACGTCCACCGACCTGCTGGCGGCCTCCAAGGAACAGCTGCACGAGATCCGCGCCACCGGCGAGGCCGTGCTCGGCATGGCAAGCCGAATCACCGACGTGTCCGCGCAGGCGCAGACAACGGCCGGTGTGGCGCGCCAGAGCCGTCAGGCTGCCGAGCAGGGTCTGTCCGCGATGCAGAACAACATCGCCGGTATGAACACCATCCGCGACTCCATCCAGGAGACCTCCAAGCGCATCAAGCGCCTGGGCGAGTCGTCTCAGGAAATCGGCGAGATCACGGAGCTGATCTCGGACATCACGGAACAGACGAACGTGCTGGCCTTGAACGCCGCCATTCAGGCCGCGTCCGCCGGCGAAGCCGGTCGCGGCTTCTCGGTGGTTGCGGAAGAAGTGCAGCGCCTGGCGGAACGCTCCGGCGACGCGACGCGGCGAATCGCTGCGCTGGTCAAGACCATTCAGACCGACACCCACGATGCGGTGGCCGCCATGGAGCGTTCGACGCGCGGGGTGGTGGAAGGTACGCAGCTGTCTGACGCGGCCGGCAAGGCGCTGGAAGACATCGACAGCGTGTCCCGCCAGCTGGACAACCTGATCGGGCAGATCTCGACCCAGGCCCAGCAGGAAGCCGAGCATGCCAATGAGGTGGCCTCCAACATCCAGCACATCTTCGCGGTGACCGAGCAGACCTCCGAGGGCACGCGCTCCACCGCCCAGATGGTGCACGAGCTGTCGCGCTCTGCCGAGGCGCTGCGCACGTCCGTGTCCCGATTCAAGGTCGCCTGACCGGCCCCGCCCTACCGCATCGAGCGAGAAAGCCCACGCATGGACAGCTCCCTGCGAGACTCCGAACTCCCGGCCGACCTCAGCCCACTGGCCTGGGTGCAGGAGGAGTTGCGCCGCTCCCTGGAGTCGGTGCACAAGACCCTGCGCCGCCTCGTGCGCGACAGCGGCGACAACCGCCTCTCCGCCTTTGGCGGTGATGCCCAGCCCAGCGCGCCGCTGCAGCAGGCGGCCGCGCAGTTGCACCAGGTCAGCGGCGTGCTGTCGCTGGTCGGCCTGCCGGCCGGCGCCAGCGTGCTGCGCGCCGCCGAAGTGGCCGTCGCGCGTCTGGCCGAGCGGCCGCTAGAGGTCGAAGCCAGCACCGTCGACACCATCGAACGCGCCGACTTTGCCCTGCTGGCCTATGTCGCCCGCCTGCTGGCTGGCAACAAGACTTCGTCGCTGGCCCTCTATCCGGGCTATCGCGCGCTGCAGCAGCTCAACGGTGCCGATCGCATCCACCCGGCCGACCTCTGGCAGTACGACTGGTCCTGGCGCAGCATTGCGCCCGAAGCCGGTGTGTCGCCGCGTTCGCCCGAGGCCGTGCGCGCGCCTTTTGAAGCCGCGCTGCTGCGTCATATGCGCGAGCCCAGCTCGACGCATGCGGCCAATCTTTCCGGCCTGTGCGCTGGTCTGGCAGCCGCCTTGCCCGCTGGCACGACGCGCACGCTGTGGCAACTCGCCGCCGCCGTCTTCGAAGGCCAGGCGCTCAAGCTGATTCCCAGCGACGGCTATGCCAAACGCCTGGGCTCCAAGCTGCTGCATGAACTGCGCCTCGTTGGCCACGGCGATCAGATGGACCCGGCGCGCGAACGCCTGGCCCAGGACCTGCTGTTCTTCTGTGCCCAGTGCCGCGTCAACCAAGGCGCCGGCCCGCGCCTGACAGCGGTGCATGAAACCTACCGCCTCACTGATGAGCATGCCGGCGACTACGAGGACGCCGGCCTCGGCCGCATCGATCCGGCCTGGGTCGCGCAAGCCAAGCGCCGCGTGATTTCAGCCAAGGAAAGCTGGTCCAGCGCCGCCGAAGGCGACCAGCACCGCCTGGCCGGCCTGGACGAGCAGTTCGCCGGTCTGGCCGATTCGCTGACCCGCCTCTTCCCCAGCGGTGAAGTGCTGGCTCAGACACTGCAGCGCGCCGTCGTCGCGACGCTGCGCTCGCGCAGCACGCCGCCACCCGCGCTGGCCATGGAAATCGCCACCAGCCTGCTCTATGTCGAAGCCGCGCTGGAAGACGCCGCCTTCGACCAGCCCGAGCAGGCCGATCGCGTGCGTCGCCTGGCGCGCCGCGTCGAGGCCGTGGCCCATGGCCAGACGCCCGAGCCGCTGGAAGACTGGATGGAGGACCTGTACCGCCGGGTCTCCGACCGCCAGACCCTGGGCAGCGTCGTGCACGAGCTGCGTGCCAGCCTGTCGGAAGTCGAGAAGCAGTGCGACGAATACTTCCGCGACCCGGCCCGGCGTGAGCTGCTGATTCCCGTGCCCGGCCAGTTGCAGGCCATGCGCGGCGTGCTCAGCGTGCTGGGCCTGGACCAGGCGGCGCAGGCCACCGTTCGCATGCGCGACGAGGTCGACGGCCTGGCCAACACCGAGATCGATTTCGAGCGCGCCAGCGCCCGTGGCGTGTTTGAGCGCCTGGCCAACAACCTCGGCGCCCTGGGTTTCCTGATCGACATGCTCAGCGTCCAGCCTCAGCTGGCCAAGCGTATGTTCCAGTTCGACGACGCCAGCGGCCGCCTGGACGCCGTCATGGGCCGCCGCGAAGGCGCCGTCGAGCTGCCGAGTTTCGAGGCCAGCGGCTTCCACGTCGACCTGGTCGACGAATCGGCCCAGATTGCCGCTCCCGCCGCCTACGACGCCACCCAGCCCTTGCGCATCGACCTGGGGACGCTGGACCTGCCCGACCTCAGCCTGCCCGACGTCGACCTGTCGCAGCCGGCCGCTCCCGCACCCGTTCCCGTGGTTGCTCCCCCGCCGCCCGCGCCCAGCGTCGCGGACGACCCCGAGATGCGCGAGATCTTCCTCGAGGAAGCCGACGAGGTCATCGGCAACGCCCGGGCCGCGCTGGAAGAGCTGCGCCAGGCCCCCGCCGACCACGGCCAGCTCACCATCGTGCGTCGCGCCTTCCACACCCTCAAGGGCAGCGCCCGCATGGTCGGCCTGGACCCCTTCGGTGAAGGTGCCTGGGCCTGCGAACAGCTCTACAACGCCCGCCTCGCCGAAGCCACCCCCCAGGCCGACGCCGCCTTGCTGGGCTTCACCACCGAGGCGCTGGACTACTTTGCCCACTGGCGCAACCAGATTGCTGGCACGGAACCGGGCCACAGCTTGCCCGACCCGGTGCGCCGCAGTGCCGATTCGCTGCGCCTGCATGGCCAGCCCCTGCCTATTGCCGTTTCGGCTGCTCCGGCCGCCGAAGCCATCGAAGCGGTAGAAGCCCAAGGCCTCGACCTGCCGCTGGACGCCGCGACCCCGGTCGAAGCCATCGAGCGTGGCCCCGAGGTCATGGCCGAGCCGGCCGCAGAACCCATCGTCGCCGCACTGCCGGCGGAGATGGAGGAGACGCCGCCGCTGGTGCCCGACTTCGTTCTCGAGCTTGGCGCACCGGCCAACGAGGCCCCCATCGAGGCTGACCTCGACCTCGCCCTGCCCGAGGTCACGCTGGATCTCGACCCGACCGAACTACCCGCCGAGCTGGTCAGCGAGTTCGACGCCCACGCACYGACCGAACCCCTGCCGCTGCCACCCACGCCTGATGAAGAGCCGACCTTGGCCAACTTCGGCGTCGTGCTGGATCTGGACGAGCCTGAGCCTGTCATTGCCGCCGAACCTCTGGCCGAGCCCCCGGTCCGGCCGGAGGAGTCCACGCTGGCCCTGCACAAGCTGCTCGAGGAGGACGAGGAGCCGGCCGCGCCGGTTCTCACGCTGGTCAGCCCTGCCGAGACGGAGCTGGAGCCTGAACCCGAGTCGGCCGACCCCGACGAAGGCTTCAAGGTCATCGGCTCGCTGCGCATCAGCATCGCGCTGTTCAACATCTTCCTGAACGAGGCCGACGAGCTGTCGCGCAAGCTGTCCATCGGCCTGGCCGAGTGGGCCGTCGAGCTCAGCCACCCGGTGCCGCAGAGCTGCGAAGTGCAGGCTCACGCCCTGGCCGGCAATGCGGCCACGGTGGGCTACGAGGATCTCTCCATCCTGGCCCGGGAACTCGAGCACACCCTGGGTCGCGCCCATCGCGCCGTGCGCTACGAGCAGGCCGACGCCGAACTGTTCGTGCGCGCCGCCGACGACATCCGCCGCCTGCTGCACCAGTTCGCAGCCGGCTTCCTGAAGCCCAACGATCCCGAGGTCGTCGCGCAGCTGCATGCCTACGAGCCGCAGGAAGAGTCCTTCACGGCATCCGCGCCCCTGGACGCGCTGCCTGTGCCAGCCCTGCACGACACCCTCGCCGGCGACCTGGATGACCAGGTCACCGTGGCTGCTGATCTGCCGGAGTCCGTCGTTGATCTCGCCGATCTTGTCGACCTGGCCGAACCCCTCGTCGAGCCCATTGCCGAGCCGGCCGCAGAGACGGTTGCCGAGGCTGTGCCGCAAACCGAGCCTGCCCCGCTGCTGGCGGCCGACGACGAGCCCGAGCCGGGCCTGCCCGACCACATCGAGCCCGACCTCTATCCCATCTTCGAGGAGGAAGGGCGCGACCTGCTGGAACAACTGCACGGTGCGCTGCGCGACTGGTTGGCCCATCCGGGCGAGCTGGGCCGTTCCGACGCCTGCATGCGTGCCCTGCACACCTTCAAGGGCGGCGCCCGCCTGGCCGGCGCCATGCGCCTGGGCGAGCAGGCCCACAACCTCGAATCCGCCATCGAGAACCTGCTGAGGGCCGGCAGCGCCAACCACGGCCAGGTCCAGGCGCTGCAGCATGAGGGTGATGCCCTCGAGCACGCCTTCGAGGAACTCGGTCGCCGGCTCGCATCTGCCGCCGTGCCGGCCGCGCCGGCCATCGTCGCCCCGCCGCCGCCGGCACCCGCTGCCAAGCCGCCGGTCGTTGTCGAGGCGGCTGCGCCGGCGCCTGAACCCGAGCGCCTGTTGGCCGAGATTGCCCAAGCCGATGTGCGGCCGGTCGCATCCACCTTCGTCGAGAAGCCCGCCGAACCAGCGCGCGAGATCGACTGGAGCCGCTTCACCGACACCGCCGAGGTCGCTGCCGGCAGCGACAACCTCGCCATCGGCCAGGCCTTGGTGCGTGTGCGCGGCAGCCTGCTGGAGCGCATGGCCACGCAGGCCGGCGAGGTCAGCATCCGCCGTGCGCGGATGGAGTCCGAGCTGGTCCAGATGAAGGGCGCGCTGCTTGACCTGGACGACAACCTGGAGCGCCTGCGCGCCCAGCTGCGCGAGCTGGATCTGCAGGCCGAGGCCCAGATGCACGCCCAGCAAGAGGCGGCGCAGCAGGGCGGCCGCGAGTTCGACCCGCTGGAGTTCGACCGCTACACGCGCTTCCAGGAACTGACCCGCATGCTGACCGAGTCGGTGGGTGACGTGGCCACGCTGCAGCGCACACTGGGCCGCAACGTCCAGACCGGCGAAGACGAGCTGGCCGCGCAATCCCGGCTGACGCGCGAGCTGCAGGACGACCTGCTGCGCACCCGCCTCGTCGACTTCGACAGCATCGGCGAGCGCATGCACCGCGTCGTGCGGCAGGCTGCCCGCGATGCCGGCAAGCAGGTCAAGCTGGAGATCACCGGCGGCCAGACCGAACTGGACCGCTCGGTGCTGGAACGTACCGCTGGGGCCTTCGAGCATCTGCTGCGCAACAGCGTCGCTCACGGCATCGAGTCGCCCGAGGTGCGCGCGGCTTCGGCCAAGGACCCGGTCGGCACGTTGCGCATCGAGGTCAGCCAGCACGGCAACGAAGTGCTGCTGAATTTCTCCGACAACGGCGCCGGCCTCAACCTCGGACGCATCCGCGAGCGCGGCCTGCAGCTCGGGTTGATCTCGCCCGACGCCGAGCCTGACGACGCGCAGCTCAAGCGCCTGATCTTCGCGCYGGGCTTCTCCACGGCCAGCCAGGTGACCGAGTTGAGCGGCCGCGGCATTGGCATGGACGTCGTGCGTGCCGAGGTCGGCACGCTGGGCGGCACCATCGAAACCACGTCGACCACCGGCCAGGGCACCAGCTTCCTGCTGCGCCTGCCGCTCACCACGGCGCTGACGCAGGTCGTGCTGCTGAAGAGCTCCGACCAGGTCATCGCCGTCCCCGCGGCGCTGATGCAGTCAGTGCAGCGCGTGCCCGTCGATGCAGTCGAGGCGGCCTATGCCACCGGCAAGCTGCAGCATGGCGGTGTCGAGATGCCCTTCTACTGGCTGGGCGGCCTGCTCGGCCACGCGGGCCGTGGCCATGTCCATGGCCGCCACACCCATGTGGTGCTGGTGCGCAGCGCCCAGGGAGCACTGGCCCTGCACGTGGATGAGGTCGTCGGCAACCAGGAAGTCGTCGTCAAGAACCTCGGCGCCCAGCTCAATCGCGTACCGGGCCTGGCGGGCATCAGCCTGCTGGCTTCGGGCGAGGTGGCGCTGATCTACAACGTCGTGGCACTCGCCGACTGGTACGGCCTCGACGCCCAGGCCCGCCTGGCGGCGGCCCATGCCATGTCGCTGGGCGAAACGCCGCAGCAGGCCGCACCGGTCGTCGAGACGGTGACGCAGGCGCCGCTCGTCCTCGTCGTCGACGACTCGCTGACGGTGCGTCGCGTGACCCAGCGCTTCCTGGAGCGCGTCGGCCTGCGCGTCATGCTGGCCAAGGACGGCCTGGATGCGATGGAGAAGCTGTCGGGTGACGAGTTGCCTTCGGTGGTACTGTCCGACATTGAAATGCCCCGTATGGACGGTTTCGACCTGGTGCGCAACATGCGCGCCGACTCGCGGCTGGCTGCTCTGCCCGTCATCATGATCACCTCGCGCATTGCCCAGAAGCACCGCGACTACGCGGCTCAGCTGGGTGTCGACCACTACCTGGGCAAGCCCTACGATGAGGAGTATCTGCTCGGGTTGATCCAGCAGTTCACCCAGCAGGCCGTGGCGGCCTGAGCACCCCCCCATGTCCCAGGTTGTCGACCATCTTGCTGAACTGACCGGTTTTCGTGACCGGGATGTCATGGACGTCACCCTGGTCATGGCGCTGCGTGACCTGCTGGAGCCCGAGTCCGTCGCGATCTACCGCAGCGTCGGCGAGCCGGGCGACGAACGTTGGCTGACCCGTGCCCATCTGCGCGCGGGTGATGCGGTCGCGTCGGCCGACCCGCTGTGGGCCAAGCCTGGTGCGCTGCCGAAGGCGACCGACCATCCGCTGCGCCTGGAGGCCATGCGCAGCCGCAGCGTCACCCAGGTGGCCCAGGGCGGCCAGTGGCTCTACCTCTTCCCGATTGCGACCGACCGCGACGTCATCGGCGTCATCGAGATCCTGTCCACGCGGCGCCTGGGCACGGGCGCGCAGCGCATGGTCAGCAGCGTGCTGCGGATCTATCACAACTTCCAGGGCCTGCTCGACTACTCCGAGCGTGACACGCTGACGGGGTTGCTGAACCGCAAGACCTTCGACGAGAGCTTCCTGAAGGTGTTGTCGGACATCCCGACGCGTGCCGACGTGACGCACGAGGCCGAGGACCGCCGCCACGAGACGGCCATCCAACACTATGTGCTCGGCGTGATCGACATTGATCACTTCAAGACCGTCAATGATCGCTTCGGGCACCTGATCGGCGACGAAGTGCTGTTGTTGCTGTCGCGCCTGATGCGCGGCTCTTTCCGCTTTCACGACATGCTCTATCGCTTCGGCGGCGAGGAGTTCGTCGTGCTGATGCGCTGCGACGAGGAGATCCACGCGGGCGAGGCCTTCGAGCGCCTGCGCCTGAACACCGAACGCTACGCCTTCCCGCAGGTGGGCCGCATCACCGTCAGCATCGGCTTCACCGAGGTGCGCCCGGGCGACGGGCCAGCCGATGCCTTCGAGCGCGCCGACAAGGCGGTCTATCACGCCAAGGGCCATGGTCGCAACCAGGTCCACAACTACGCGGCCCTGGTGGCCAGCGGCGTGATCCAGGAATCGGCACAGCTCAGCGACGTCGAGCTGTTCTGAAGCCGCCGCGCTGAAGCATTCGTCACCCGCACAAGACCGCAGGCTGACCTTTTTGCTCTCCGTTCATCGCCTGACGACGGCGTAGCGGGCCAGCGTGCGCTCCCGTGCGATGGCGTGGTCGACGATGGGGCGCGGGTAGACGCTGCCCTGCATCTGCAGCGGCGCGCGCGCCCAGGGCTCGTGGATGGTCTTGGCCGGCAGCTCCGCCAGTTCGGGGCAGTAGCGGCGGATGAAGCGGCCCTGCGCGTCGAACTTCTCGCTCTGGCTCACCGGGTTGAAGATGCGGAAATAGGGCTGGGCGTCGCAGCCGCTGCTGCTGGCCCATTGCCAGCCACCGTTGTTGGCCGCGAGGTCGAAGTCCAGCAGTTGCTGCGCGAAATAAGCCTCGCCGCGTTGCCAGGCGATGCCGAGATCCTTGGTCAGGAAGCTGGCTGTCACCATGCGCAGGCGGTTGTGCATATAGCCCGTCTGGTTGAGCTGGCGCATGGCGGCGTCCACCAGCGGGTAGCCGGTGCGGCCCTCGCACCAGGCGGCGAACAGCGCGTCGGCTTCAGCGCCCGTCTCCCAACGGATGGCGTCGTACTCGGGCTTGAAGGCCGCCGTCATCGCATGCGGGTGGTGGTGCATGACCTGGTGATAGAAGTCGCGCCAGATCAGTTCTGACAGCCAGACCTCGGCGCCATGTTCGCCGCCCAGCATCCGCTGGTGCGCGATGCGCGCGAGGCGCCGGATCGACACCGTGCCGAAGCGCAGGTGCACGCTTAGATAGCTCGGCCCCTTCATCGCCGGGAAGTCCCGCCTGCTGTCATACGCGTCGATGCGGTTCAGGAAGTCCTCCAGCAGCGCCTCGGCGCCGCGGACGCCCTGGCCGACATGCTCGGTCAGCCCGGCGGGCTTGAAGCCGATTTCTTCGAGTTTGGGGATCTCAGTGGCCAGCTTGCTCTTCGCCAGCGCATGCGCATGCCGCTCGGTGGGATAGCTGCCCAGATAGAACTCATCGATCTTGCGCAGCCAGGCGTTCTTGTAGGGTGTGAACACGCTGTACGGCCCACCCGCGGCCGTCATGACCTCGCCGCGCTCGAAGATGACATGGTCCTTGAAGGTGCGCAGCTCGGCATTGAGGGGTTTCAGCAGGTCGGCCACCAGCGCGTCGCGCATCAGCGCCTGCGGTTCGTCGTCGTGGTTGGTGAACACGGCCTGCACGCCCAGCTCGGCCACCAGGCGCGGGATCTGGTCCGCCGCAAAGCCATGCCGCACGATCAGCGCCCCGCCGAGCTTGCGCAGGTCCTCGTCCAGCACCTGCAGCGCGCCCAGGATGAACTCGACGCGTCGGTCTGCGCGTGGCAAGGCGTCGAGGATGTCGCGGTCCAGGACGAATGCGCAGAAGACCTGTTTCGCGCTGCGCAGCGCGTGATACAGCGCGGCCTGGTCGCCCGCGCGCAGGTCGCGGCGAAACCAGACAAGAGCGCGGTCAAGGTGAGCAGGCATGGGCGCAGATTAAGGTCTTTGCA
>NZ_JBFULE010000128.1:0-10658 GCF_056400485.1 Roseateles sp. P5_B10 | reverse complement strand
GGAACGGAAGTGGCATTCAGTGCACCGGCGTCGCAAGCGTACAGTCGACCCGTACCGGCTCGATCGTGGTTCCTCCACAAGAAGTTCGCACCCAGCGAGGTCGGCGAATGACCGAAGATCTGACCCGCATCCAGGTTCTCTGCGTCGACGATCACCCGATCGTGCGGCAGGGCATCGCGATGCTGCTTTCCGTCGAGCCGGACATGGCCCTTGTCGCGGAAGCAGCGAACGGACGCGAAGCGATCCAGCAATTTCGCGCGCACCGCCCCGACGTCACGCTGATGGATCTGCAGATGCCCGGCATGAGCGGGCTTGACGCGATCGGCGCGATCCGCGCCGAGTTTCCCGAGGCCCGGATCATCGTGCTCACCACCTATGCCGGCGACGCTCAGGCACAGCGCGCCTTGCACGCCGGCGCGCGCGGCTACCTTCTGAAGAACGCCTTGCACAAGGAGCTGCTGGACGCCATCCGCGCCGTGCACGCTGGCCGCCACGCGCTTCCGTCGGAAGGGTCATTTGAACTGGCCGAGCAGATCATCGACGACAACCTCACGCCCGCGGAGATCAGCGTCCTGCGATTCATCGCTCAGGGCAACGCCTACACCGAAATCGCCAGAGTGCTCGCGCTCAGCGAGGAGGCGGTCGAAAGCCAGGTGCGAAACACCCTGTCGAAGCTGGACGCCCGGGATCGCGCGCATACCGCGACGATCGAACTGGAGCGCGGCATGCTCCAGACCGAGCGCGCTGCCCGGCATGCCGCCGAGGCGGCCAACCGCGCGAAGAGCGAGTTCCTCGCTGGCATGAGCCACGAGTTGCRCACACCGCTGAATGCCGTCCTCGGCTACGCGCAACTGCTGAGCATGGAGGGCGGCCTGAGCGCGCGTCAGGCGCGCGGCCTGGACACCATCCACCAGAGCGGGCAGCACCTGCTGGCGCTGATCAACGACATTCTCGATCTGGCGCGCATCGAGGCCGGCCGAACGGACCTGAACCCGGAGCCGGTGCATTTGGCCGGCCTCCTACAGACGGTCGTGAACCTCATGCGGGTGAAGGCTGACGAGAAGCGCCTGGCCTTCGTGTTCGAGGCCGCTGAAGGCTTGCCCGAGGCCGTGCTGGCCGACGAGCGCCGCTTGCGCCAGGTGCTGCTGAACCTGCTGGGCAATGCCATCAAGTTCACCGACCGCGGCACGGTCGCGCTGCGAGCCCATGCCGAGCCGAGGGGCCCGACGCAGGTGCTGCTGCAGCTGGATGTCGAGGACACCGGTGTCGGCATGCGTCCCGACGACATGGAACGCATCTTCAAACCCTTCGAGCAGGTGGGCGACGCGCAGCGCCGCAGCGGTGGCACGGGGCTGGGGCTCGCGATCACCCGCGCACTGGTGAACGACATGGGCGGACAAATGCAGGTGCACAGCGAGTTCGGGCGCGGCTCCCGGTTTCGCGTGGAGCTGCCGTTGCCCGTGGCGCAGCTGGCGGAGGCAGCCCCCCGCAGGGCACCTGGCGTGGCGCGCTATGCGGGGCCGCCACGACGCGTGCTGGTGGTCGACGACGTGGCGGCGAACCGCACACTGATGTGCGATTTCCTCAGCAACGCCGGATTCGAAGTGGCGCAGGCCAGCGATGGCAGCGAACTGCTGGCGGCGGCAAGGAATTTCCGGCCAGATTTGATCTTGATGGACAGCGTGATGCCGTCCGTCGGCGGCGTGGAAGCCACGCGCCGACTGCGGCGGGAGGCCGATCTGGCCACCGTGCCCGTGATCGCGGTCTCGGCCTCGGCCACCGCCGAGCACCGTGCCGCCTGCCTGCAGGCCGGCGTCAACGTGTTCCTGACCAAGCCTGTGTCCCTGGAAGCGCTGCGGGCCCATATCGGAGAGCAGCTCGGCCTGCAATGGCCGCCCACGGCAGGCGCTGACTGATTGAGCGGCGGCATGGTCCGGGCGGGCGCGTTGCGCGCCCTGCCCTCACCCGGCAATCCTCGAGGTTTGAACGACTGAAGCGATTGGATTAGCCTGCATGGCTCACGCTCGCTCGCAAGGAGACCTTTCCATGAAGCTCTACTTCGCCCCTGGTGCCTGTTCGCTGTGCCCACACATCGTGGTGCTGGAGGCGGGCCTGGCCGCTGAAACCGTGCAGGTCAATTTGAAGGCCCACCAACTGCTCGATGGCAGTGACTACTACGCCATCAACCCGCGCGGCTACGTGCCGCTGCTGGAGCTGGACGACGGCCAGCGCATCACTGAGAACGCAGCCATCGTGCAGTACCTGGCCGAACGCGCGCCCGACCGAGGCCTGCTGCCACCGGCCGGCACCCTGGCACGCACGCGCGTGCAGGAATGGCTGGCCTTCGTCGGCAGCGAACTGCACAAAGGCTTCTCGCCGCTGTTCAATCCGGCCCTGCCCGAAGAGGCCAGGCCGATCTTCAAGAAGAAACTGCTCGATCGCTTTGGCTGGGTGAACCAGCAACTGGCCGGCAAGTCCTACCTGATGGGCGAGACCTTCACCGTGGCCGACGCCTACCTGTTCGTGATCACCGGCTGGGCCGGCCGCGTCGGCGTGGACATCGCGGGCCTGGAGAACCTGGCGGCCCACCAGGCGCGAATGCGCCAGCGCCCTGCGGTCCAGGCGGCTCTGCAGGCCGAAGGCCAGGCTTGAGACGCAGGACATCGCGTGCCGGACAAAAGCGTGCCGGGCGCCGGCGCGCAGGCCGTGCGGCGCGGGCGCTGCTTGCGACCAACAATGACTGGGACGCCATGCGACACGTCCGACGGGGCGTTGCAGACATATTTCTGGAGGTGATAGAACTCACCGAGCGGCACCACGCACCTGCCTGCCACCATCTCGTGTATTCCGGAGCGATCACGCCCCGTGCTGGAACCGGTACTCCTGCGTTAGACCTCCGTACCCGTAGGCTGTTGGCCGGACATCCTGCACGTAGACATAGCTTTCCGGATGCAGTTTGCCGAGCAATTGCGAAAAGGCCTCGAATACCTCGGACACGTAAAGCGCCTTCTCAGCCTTTGTGTTGGTCTCGTCGACAACCTTGATGTCGAAATAGAAGCTGCTCTTTTGCTGCGCCGCCAGCGAAGTGCCTCCGACGATCCAATGGTGAGGGTCGACGTATTCGATGGCAATGGCGGTGAGCTCGGGCTTCTTCTTGAGGATGCGGCTCGTCTTCTCGAGCAGGAGGCTGGCGATGCGGGCGCTCATTTCCGGCGACGGCGTCGCGCTGACTTTGACGTTGATGATGGGCATCGTGTCTCCTGTGTTTAGCAATGCAACAAAGTGAATTGCCGCGCCGGGCGGCGGCGTCAGCCGGCCCGCCAGCGCAGCCTTCCCGGTGGTACGCCGAAGAGGCGCTTGAATGCGCGGCTGAAAGAAGCTTCAGACTCATAGCCCAGGCGCTGTGCGATGTCCGCGACGGTCAGGCGGCCATGACGGAGCCACGCGCCGGCCACGTGCATACGCCAGTGCGCGATATAGCGTGCCGGAGACAGGCCGACAGCGGCAGTGAAGCGCTCGGTGAAGGCCGAACGCGACAAGCCGGCGATCTTCGCCAACGCCAYGACCGACCAGAGATGACCCGGTTGGTGATGGATCGCCGCCAGCGCGCGGCCAATCGGTGCGTCGCGCGCACCGGCCAGCCAACCCTTCAGGTCTCCCGCGTGGGTCTCGGCCCAGCCACGCACCATGGCCGTGACCACGGCATCGGCGAGCCGCGTCATCATCGTTGCGGCGCCGACGCGCTGCGCCGCCACCTCGGCGGCCATCAAGGACAACAACGTAGGCAGTACAGGGTCACTCGCCTCAGTACGCCGCAGCACCAGCACCTCGTCCATCAACTGGGTCAGCGGATGCACGGCGGGTTCGTCGAATTCGAGCGCGCAACAGACGATCAGTGAACGCGCGCCACCACCGCCGGCACGCATGTTGTGCGTGGTGGGACCGGTCGAATCCTGGTCGAACTCTTCCAGCGGCCGGGCGGGCGTCGTGGGCGCGTCGGTGATCGCATGGCCGGTGCCACGCGGCAGCAAGGCCACGTCGCCCGGACCAATCCAGAAGGGTTCTTGCAACGGCAGCCTCAGCCAGCATCCACCCTCAACCACGAAATGGAAGCACACGCCATCCTGACGCGGAATCTGCAGGCCCCACGGCGCCGTCATGTCGGTACGGCAGTACGACGCACGCACCAGCCGCAGGTCCTGCAGAACGGGGTTCAGCAGGTCGAGGTCGGGGGGCCCTGGATTATCCCGGTGGGTGTTCATGGCGGCCGAGTGTGCGCGGGCTGTCCGGGTGAGCGTAAGACGGGGTCTTTCGGTACGGCAAGGCGCCGGGTCGACCAGGTCGCGGGCAGCGCGAGCGCACACAGCAGCAGCGCCATCTGCATCGGCGCCTCGACGCCCAAACGCGCCAACGCCACGCCGCCGGCCAGTGATCCTGCTGCAATGCCGGCATTGACTGCGGAGGCGCTGAGGGCTGCGGCGAGGTCGGCACCAGGGCCCGCCAGCGCCACCACGCGCAACTGGATCGCCGGAACCATGCCGAAACCCGCCAGGCCCCAGGCAGCAAGCGCGATCAACGCCACCATCGGGCTCGAACCGAAGAGGTAGAACAGACCGAGCACGGCCACCAGCACCACGTTCGCCGCCACCAGCGTGAGGCCAGCATCGCGGTCCGCAAGACGCCCGCCGGCAAACATGCCGACGGCGCTGGCAACGCCGTAAGCGAGCAGATAAACGCTGATCGTCGCGTCCGCTGCGCCACTGACCTGCTTCAGGTACGGCGCGATGAAGGTGAAAGCGCTGAACTGCCCGCCCATCAGCAGCGCGGCCACGCCCAGCAACGCCAGCACGCGCGGCGCGAAGGCGGCGCGCACCTGCACCCCGAACGGGTCAGCAAGGCGAACATTCGAGCGCGGCACGAAACACAGCGTTGCGACACAGGCCGCGGCACCCAACGCGACGATAGCCGCGAAGGCCGTGCGCCAGCCCGTCGCCTGCGCCACCCACGTCCCCAGCGGTACGCCCAGTACGGTGGCAACGGCCACGCCGCCGAAGACCATCGCCATGGCTTGGCCGCGCTGCTCAGGACGCACGAGCCCAGCCGCAACCACGGAGGCGGCACCAACGAAAAGCCCGTGCATGGCGCCGGGCACGAAGCGCGCGACCAGAAGCAGACCGAGCTCATGCGAGACGATCACGATGAGGTTGAATGTGACGAACACCGCCAACGACAGCGCGAGCACGGAGCGCCGCTCCAGGCGCGTGGTCAGCGTCGTTGCAACGGGGCCGCCGATCGCGATGCCCAGCGCATAGGCCATCACCATATAGCCGGCGCTGTTGATCGACGTGCCCAGGTCGCGCGCAACCAGGTCCAGCACGCCGACGATGACAAACTCTGCGGTGCCGAAGACGAAGGCTCCCACCGCCAGCACGACCAGTGCGGCGCGCGCGTCGGGCTGCCGGCTCACGGTGCGGTTCGCGTGTAGATCGCGCGGGTAGCCAGCGCCTCCTTGCGGCCCGGTGGCGTGAAGTAGAGCTCGATGACGTGACGGTCCTGCCCTTCGATGCGTATCGCCGTGCGCATCGGGACCGTCTTGCCAACGAAAGCTTCGCCCGCGACGCCTTGATCCACGAACGTGCCGAACAGGTCAATGCTTGTTTGCGGCCCCGACCCCGTGCGGCTGACATAACGCATCATCCCGGCGTTCGCCTCGTCAATGGTGACCCATTCGTAGCGCGCAGCCATGTTGTCGTAGCCCAGCCAGCCGCGGCGCCAATAGCGTGACTTTTCCAACGTGCCTTCGGTTGTGTCCTCAAGGTAGCGGCCGCCGGCCACCCATTCGCGGCGCGTGACGAAGTCGTCGGAGGTGATCGGCGGTGCGTCGGCGCTTCGGCCCAGCGTGGCATAGACACCCATCTRCACGCGCCAAATACCCGCCAGCGGCGCAAGCATGGCGTGGCCCGGGCCAGGCAATCCACGGCGCAGCCATGGCGGCAAGTCGGTGGCCGCTGCGACGGATGGCGCGGTGCCGACCTCCTTGTCCTGGGCGTGCGTGGTGCCGAGCATCATGCCGAGCGTCGCAATGCCGATGACCGTTGCGCGCATGCGCTTCCAGCGAATCTTCACAGGGTCCCTTTCGTGAACAGGAGCGTCAACTTTGCCTATGGATGCGGCGTCGTGCCATGGCCCGTTGACCGGTTTGCTTGGCCGTTCGTCCCGCGGTGATGGCCGAGCGTGCGCGGATGCGCATAGAGTCGGGACAGCGCACTGTCGCGCTGGGAACTATGGCCACGCTTGCAGGAGCGGACGAATGGTCACGAGATCCAGGAAAGTGGCTCACCAAAGCAGAAAAACCTTGCGCAGGAAGCGCTTGCTGGCGCGTGAGTTGGCGGGAAGACGCGGCTCAGACATACGCCGGTATCAACAGCTCTTCGCCTGCAACCCCTTGCCCATGTGGGTCTATGACCTGCAGACGCTGCGCTTTCTCGACGTCAACGAGGTGGCCTGCCAGAAATACGGCTACGCGCGCGAGGAATTCCTTTCGATGTCCATCCGCGACATCCGCCCACCGGAAGACGTGGGCGCCGTGGAGACGTCAGTACGCCTCACGCCCGCCGAGGTGTTCAACAGCGGCGTCTGGCGGCATCGGCTCAAGGACGGGCGGCTGATCTACGTCGAAATCACCTCTCATGAGTTGCTCTATGAAGGCCGGCCTGCCCGCTTCGTCGCACCGCTTGACGTGACCCTGCGCATGCAGGCGGAAGCGGCACTGCGAGAGCGCGAGGCCGGTTTGCGGCGCGCCCAGGGGGTGGCCAAACTCAGCCATGTGGTGACCCGCCCGGACGGCTCCTTCGAGCGCTGGTCCGACACCCTGCCCCAGCTCGTCGGCTGCGCGCCGCAGGACATGCCGCGCACGACACGTGACTGGATGAACCAGCTGGTGCATGCCGACGATCGGGCCAGCTACCGCAGTGCGAGCCTCGAAGCGGCGCGCACGCGGGCCAAAGTCGAAGTGGAGTACCGCCTGGTGCGCGCCGATGGCGAAGTCGTGCAGGTGGCCCAGGTGATCGAGCCCCTCGAGGAGGTGGCCGAGGTCGGCGGCCTGCGATGGTTCAGCACCCTGCAGGATGTGACGGTCCAGAAGGCGGTGGAAGCCACCATGCGCGACCTCAACGAGCAGCTCGAGCACCGGGTGGCCCTGCGGACCGAACAGCTGGAAGCATCCAACCGCGAGCTCGTCGCTGCCACCCGCGCCGCCGAGCATGCCAACCAGGCCAAGAGCGAGYTCCTGAGCCRCATGAGCCATGAACTGCGGACGCCGCTGAACGCCATCATCGGCTTCTCGCAGATGCTCGCCACCCCCGGCCACGGCTTGCCCGCGGAAAGGCAAGCGGCCTTCAACGCCCATATCCAGAAGGCCGGCGAGCACCTGCTGACGCTGATCGGTGAACTGCTCAACTTGTCGCAGATCGAAGCCGGCAAGCTGAAGCTCGACATGCAGGTACTGCCGCTGCGCCAGTTGCTGGCCGAGTGCGAAGCCATGGTCATGCCGCAAGCCCAGGCCCGCGGCCTGCAAACGAATTTCGAGGCGCCGCCAGACGCGCTGGCCGTGGTGGCGGACCGAACGCGACTCAAGCAGGTGCTGCTGAACCTGCTGTCCAACGCCATCAAGTACAACCGGCCGGGCGGTGCGCTTGAACTGCGGGTGCGACCTTCCGGCGCCGAGCGCGTGCGCATCGAAGTCCAGGACGGTGGCGCAGGACTGAGCCCGCAAGAGGTGACCCAGCTCTTTGAGGCCTTCAATCGGCTGGGGCGTTCCGGCGAAGGCACGGGCGCCGTGGAAGGCACGGGCCTCGGCTTGGTCGTGACGCGGCACCTGGTCGAATTGATGGGCGGCCGAATCGGCGTGGACAGCACGCCCGGAACGGGCAGCTGCTTCTGGTTCGAGCTGGCTGGCGGTGAAGCCGTGTCGCGGAAGCCGGAGATCGGCGTCGGCCCGCAGGAGCGCCGTGGCGGCGTGAGCGACATCCAGCCGCAGCTCACCGTGCTGCTGGTCGAAGACGACCTGCCCAGCCACGAACTCGTGCGCGCGCAGCTGTTGCATCGGCCGGACCTGCGCCTCATCACGGCAAGCAACGGGCGCGAGGGCGTGGCGCTGGCCCTTGCCCACGCGCCCGCCGTCATCCTGATGGACAACCGGATGCCGGAACTCACCGGGCGCCAGGCCTTTCAACTGCTGTCGCAGGATCCGCGTACCGCCAGGATTCCGGTGATCGCCATCAGCGCGGGGGCCGACACCATGCCCGAGGGTGACGGCGAGCCGATCCTCTGGTTCCGCMGGGTTGCCAAACCTTTTGACCAGGGTGATCTGCTGTCTGCGATCGATGACGCCATCCGCCACAGAGCGGCCTGAAGTCGTCCGACCGATGCTAAAGCTAACTTACCATATCAACTGACAAACTTGCGGCGCGACAGCCATCGGGGCCCAACTTCAGACTCCCCTACCAACGGCCGAAAAACCATAACGACGGCGCGGCCATTGTGTTTGCGTTGCCTCTGTAGCACATGACTCACAGAATGAGCTGACCTACAAATCAAATGAACGAGGCGGCCATGTCTGAGACGCTGCGCAGCCGGCCGAGACAGGAGACAGGTGGGAGAGTTGAACGGTGGCCGCGCGCGCCGCGCTGCGCTCATGGCCTGGGCCTGCTTTTTTCGCTTCTGATGGTGACCCAGGGCGCCGGGGCAGCTGGCACCACGAACCTGGCAGACCTGTCACTGGAGCAGCTGGGCGACATCGAGATCACCTCGGTGTCAAAACGGGAGCAGCGCCTGGCCGACGCGCCGGCCTCGATCTACGTCATCACCAAGGAGGCCATCCAGCGCGCCGGCGTCAATACGCTGGCCGAAGCCCTGCGCCTGGCTCCCAACCTGCAGGTTGCACGCATCAATGCCAGCCAGTACGCCATCAGCGCGCGCGGCTTCAATTCGGCCACGGCGAACAAGCTGCTGGTGCTGATCGATGGCCGCAGCGTCTACACGCCGCTGTATTCCGGCGTGTTCTGGGAATCCCAGGACGTGCCTTTGGGTGACGTGGAGCRCATCGAGGTCGTCAGCGGCCCGGGCGGCACGCTGTGGGGCGCCAATGCCGTCAACGGCGTCATCAATGTCATCACGACGCCCGCCGAGGGCAGTCTGGGAACGCTCGCGTCGGCGGCGGCCGGCAATCTCAGCCAGGGCCTGTCGCTGCGCCATGGCTGGCGCTCCGATGGCGGCGGCGCCGTGCGCGCCTATGCCAAGTACAACCGCCGCCAGGACAGCGAGCGAGCCAGCGGCGTCGATGCCGACGATGGCTTCGAGAAGCTCCAGCTGGGTTTTCGGGCGGGTATCGACGCCGGCGGCGGCGCGCTGACGCTGCAGGGCGATGCCTACAAGGAGTCGATCAGCCAGCCCAATGCCGCCGACCAGCGCCACCATGGTGGCAACCTGCTGGCGCGTTGGGTACGACCGATGGACGACGGCGCCACGCTGAATCTGCAGACCTACGTCGACCGCTCCTGGCGCGATGTCCCTGGCTCCTACAACGAGAACCTGCAGGTCGTCGATGTCGACCTGCAGTACCTGCTGGCTGCCAGCGAGGGCAGCCAGTGGATCTTTGGCGGCGGCCACCGCATGGCCGAGGACGAAGTCGGCAACTACGGCAGCCTGGCCTTTCTGCCCGCATCCCGGCGCCTGCACTGGACGAATGCCTTCGTCCAGCATGAGCGCCAGCTTTCGCCGACCGCGACGCTGACGCTGGGCACCAAGGCCGAGCACAACAGTTACACGGGCACGGAATGGATGCCAAGTGCGCGGCTGGGCTGGAAACTGTCGCCCCAACTGCTGCTGTGGAGCGCAGCGTCCCGTGCAGTGCRCACGCCCTCCCGCATCGATGTCGAGTTCTTCGTGCCAGCGCAGCCACCTTACCAGCTGGCGGGCGGCCCCAACTTCCGCTCGGAGATTGCCAACACGCTGGAGGTTGGCGCGCGAGCTCAACCCAGCGAGAACCTGTCCTACTCGGTCACGGTATTCGGCAGCCGCTACTCGAGCCTGCGCAATTACCGGCGCCTGAGCGACCGCACTTTCGTACTGATCAATGCATCCAAAGCGGAGGTCTATGGCGTCGAGGCCTGGGGCCGCTACCAGGTCAGCAGGAGCTGGGCTGTTCATGCCGGACTGACCTCGATGCACGAGCGCTTCAGCGGCGCCAACGTGGCCGCCATCGCGCCCGGAAACGATCCCCGCTACCAGGTTCGGCTGCAGTCCTCTTGGTCGCTGGCGGCGGGCGTGGATATCGATGTCACGCTACGGCGGGTCGCCAAGCTGCGCTTCACCACCGTGCCCGGCTACAACGAGGCCGATGCGCGTGTCGGCTGGCGGTACTCCGACAGGCTGGCCTTCGCCGTCTCGGCGCGCAATCTCCTGCATGCAAATCACCGCGAGTTCGCGCAGGGCGGCGCTACCGGGGCCGACCCGATCATGGTCGGGCGCACCGCCCAGATCACCGCCACGGCGAGATTCTGATGCCGCGCCTGAGCCTATTTCTCGGGTGCCTCCTGCAATGGCGCGGCAATGTGCCAGTGCTGCGGCGCATGGCGATCGCAGGTCTTCTCTTCTTC
>NZ_JBFULE010000127.1:0-10690 GCF_056400485.1 Roseateles sp. P5_B10 | reverse complement strand
CCGTGGCGGCACGCCTGCCGGTGRACCGCGAGGCCGCTGCCAACCCCTGGGCCGCCACGACGGCCGAGCAGCGCGTGAAGGCGTTGGAGGCCCTCATCGAGGCCGAACTCCCGCGCGCCGTGGCCTCTCTCGTCTCACCCTAGGTCCGGCACAGCCTTGAACATCCCGGCCGGGTCGTAGGCCTGCTTGACCTGGCGCAGCCGCGCGAGGTTGGCGCCGAAATAGGCCTCGGCCGGCCTGGCCAGCAGGCCGTCCAGATAGTTCACATAGGCACCGCCGCTGCTCCACGCCTGCATCGTCGTGCGCATGCCGTGTGTCCAGGCCGCGGCCTCGTCCAGCGTTGCAGCCGCTGCGCTGACCGGAAACTCGGCCAGGTATTGGGCGCTGAAGAGGGCGCGGCGGTGCGCGAAGGCCGTCGCATCGGGCGCGACGCGAGCGATGGCGCCGCCCATCAGGTTGAGCAGCACGGCACCGGCGCGGCCGCTGTCACGACGCTGTTGCAGGGCCTGGCCCAGGGCGGTGACGCCGGTGGCATCCAGCGCGTTGTCGAAATAGTCCGAGCTGGCCGCCATGGCCACGCGGCCCAGCTGGCCGTTGGCGTTCTGGCTCGGCAGGTGGCACTGGGCGCGGCTCAGCGCCGCGCAACTGCCGAGCATGACGTCGCGGTAGCTGCGCGCCTGCAGCGTGGCGTCCGGCGGCGTGCGGCCGATGCGCGTGAGCAGGGCGCTCCAGTGCGGCTGCACGGTGGCCGCGTCGCCGATGGCGATGCCCCACAGATAAGCCCCCTGGCCTGACAGCGCGAGCTGGGACCAGGCCGTGTCTGGCAGGGTCTGTGGCCAGGCCTGCCAGGCCGCCAGGACGGCCGGCAGTTCGCTGAGCGCGAAGCTCGCACCGAACTGTGTCAACGGCGCGACGGCGTGGGTCTGGAAAGTCAGCGACGTGACCAAGGCGACCTGGCCACCGCCACCGCCACGCAGCGCCCAGAAGAGATCGGGCTGCAACGTGTCGCTGCATTCGAGCTGCTCGCCGCTGGCCGTGACGACGCGGGCCGATAGCAGCGCGTCGCAGGTCAGGCCATAGGCGCGGTCCAGCACGCCGATGCCGCCGCCCAGTGTGATGCCGGCAATGCCGACGCTGACGCAGCTGCCCGAGGGGATGCAGCGGCCGGCGGTGATGAGGCTGTCGTAGACGTCGGTGAGCTTGGCGCCGGCGCCGACGGTGGCGCGGTCGCCATCCAACTGCACGCTGTCCATGGCGCCCACGTCGATGAGCAGGCCGCTGCCGGTGCTGGCTCCGAGATAGCTGTGGCCGCCACTGCGGCCCGTGAAGGCGAGCTTTTGCTGCTTGGCGAAGGCCAGGGCCGAGACGATGTCGCCCGCGCTCGCGCAGCGGGCCACGGCCAGCGGCAACTGGCTGTCGTAGCGGGCATTTGCGCCGCGGTGCAGGCGGTCGAAGTCGGCTTGCGCGGGCAGCACCAGCTGGCCCTGCAGCTGGCGCGACAGGCTGTCCCAATCCGGCCCGGCCGGTGGGGCAGGCGCCGGCGCAGGAGAGGGCGCAGGTGCCGAATTCCCACCGCCGCCGCAGCCGGCCAGTCCGCCGCTCAACGCCGCCGCGCCGCCCAGCCCGAGAACAAAACGTCGTCGCTCCATCGCCCGCCTGACAATGCCAATAAAAGACCAGACGCTCGACTTTACGCGATACCAATAAGATACCAATGAAAGCGATTGCGCGCCGGGCGACAATGGCCCGCATGAGCCTGTTCGACGTGTTGATGCTGGGCCTGCTGGCCCTGGTTTTGGTCCTGCTGGTGTTGATCTGGGCTCGCCAGAAACCGCAAACCGGCGTGGCGCCCGAGCTGCTGCAGAGCAACGAGCGGCTGGAGCGCGAACTGCGCGACGAGCTGGGCCGCAGCGCCAGCGGCACGCGCCAGGAACTGGTGCAAGGCCTTGCCCAATTCCAGCAGGTGCTGACGCAGGGATTGCAGGGCAGCAACCAGTCCCTCGCGCAGCAGGCGCTTGCCGCACGCGAGTCGCAGGACGCCGCCGCGCAGCGCAGTGCGCAGGCGCAGGGCGAGTCCATGCAGCGCCTGACCGATGCAATGCTCGAGCAGCTCAAGGCCATGTCCACCAGCAACGAACAGCGCATGGCCGAGCTGCGCCATACCGTTGAGTTGCGCCTGACCAGCATCCAGCAGGACAACGAGAAGAAGCTCGAGCAGATGCGGGCAACGGTGGACGAGAAGCTGCACGCCACGCTGGAACAGCGCCTGGGCGAGAGCTTCAAGCAGGTGGCCGAACGCCTGGAGCAGGTGCACAAGGGCCTGGGCGAGATGCAGAACCTGGCGCGCGACGTGGGCTCGCTCAACCGCGTGCTGACCAACGTGAAGACGCGCGGCATCTTTGGCGAAGTGCAACTGGCGGGCCTGCTGGAGCAGGTTTTCACGCCGGAACAGTACGCAGCCAACGTGGCGACGCTGCCCGGCTCGTCCGAACKCGTGGAGTTTGCGATCAAGCTGCCTGGCCAGCGCGACGATGGCCAGCCACTCTGGCTGCCCATCGACGCCAAGTTCCCGCGCGAGGACTACGAGCGCCTGCTCGACGCCCAGGAAAAGGGCGACCCCGTGGCCGCCGAAGCCTCGGCCAAGGCCATCGAAATGCGCCTGCGGATGGRGGCGCGCACCATCCGCGAGAAATACATCGCGCCGCCGCATACAACCGACTTCGGCATCCTCTTCGTGCCCACCGAGGGCCTGTACGCCGAGGCCCTGCGCCGCCCGGGTCTGATGGAGAGCCTGCAGCGCGAACACAAGGTCATGCTCTGCGGCCCCACCACCTTGCTGGCCACGCTGACCAGCCTGCAGATGGGCTTTCGCACGCTGGCGCTGGAGAAACGCTCGGCTGAGGTCTGGGAAGTGCTGGGAGCGGTCAAGACCGAGTTCGGCAAGTTCGGCGAGGTGCTGGCCAAGACGAAGAAGAAGCTCGAAGAGGCCAGCAACACCATCGATCTAGCCGAGACCCGCACGCGCCAGATGACGCGCAAGCTCAAGAGCGTCGAGGCGCTGCCCGACGACGCAGCCCAGCGCATGTTGCAGCTCGACAAGCTCGTTGAGCTCGGCGAGGACGCCGAGTGACCGACTCCGCCCCAGCGGGGAAGAAGGCCAATCTGCGCCACGCCTTCGTGTGGCTGATCGCCACGATGATCTGCGTGCATGCCTGCATGGCCACCACGCGCGTGACCGCCAGCCTGTGGGTGCTCAACCGCGGCTATGGCGAGGCCTCGGTGGGCCTGCTGCTCAGCCTCTTCGCCGTCGCGCCCATCGTGCTGTCGCTGTGGGCCGGGCGGCTGGCGGACCGGCACGGCTTTCATCGGCCCGTGGGTGTGGGTGTGCTGATGGCCGGCTGCGGCGCGCTGCTGGCGTTGGCCGTGCAGCAGCTCTGGGCCATCGCCGTCGGCTGCCTGCTGTGTGGCGGTGCGGTCGCCGTCGCGGCCGTGGCGCTGCAGCGCGAGGCCGGGTTGATGGCCGACGAGCCGGGCGAGCTCAAGCGCATCTTCAGCTGGATGGCCCTGGGCCCGGCCCTGTCCAACGCGCTGGCGCCGGTGATTGCCGGGATTCTCATCGATCAGTTCGGCATGACGGCTGCCTTCGGCTTCGCGACGCTGCTGCCGCTGCTGGCCTGGGGTTTTGCGCAGAAGGTACCGCGCCATCAGCCCGAGCCACTGACCAAGAGCTTTCGCGAGCGCGCCGCCTGGCAGTTGTTCCGGCTGCCGGCCTTTCGCCGCCTCATCCTCGTCAACCTGGTGCTGTCGGCCTGCTGGGATGCGCACAGCTTCGTCGTGCCCGTGGTGGGCCATGCGCGCGGCCTGTCGGCAGTCAGCATCGGCATCGTGCTGGGCAGCTTCGCTGCCGCGGCCACCTGCGTGCGTCTGGCCATCGTGCGCTTCGCCGACGAACTGGACGAGGTCAAGGCCCTGCGCACGGCCATGGTGGTCGCAATGCTGACCTTCATGGCCTATGCCTGGCTGCCGGGCACCGTTGGTCTGATGTGCGGCTCCGCTTTGCTGGGCGTGGCGCTGGGCTCGGTGCAGCCCATGATCATGGCCATGCTGCACCACGTGACGCCGCCCGGTCGCCATGGCCAGGCGCTGGGCCTGCGCATGTTGACGGTCAACGGTGCGACGGTGGCCATGCCCGCCGGCTTCGGCATCCTCGCCGCGGCCACTGCCCTGGTAGCGCCGATGTGGCTGATGGCCTCGCTGTTGCTTGTGGCCCAGCTGCCGGCCAGACATCTGCGTCAGCAATAGCTCTCTGGCGCCGGTTGGCGCAAGCCCCCTAGCATCCGGCACTGGAGGTGGGGCGATGAGGATTCAGATCTGGTTTGCCGGCCTGCTGTTGGCCGCGTCCGCGGCCGTGGCTCAGGTGGAAGAAGACGACAGCGAGGCACCCGTCGTCATGGCCGAGGCCGAGGCGCAAGCCCTGCTCGCTGAAGCGCTGCCCGTCGAGCCCGCAGCCCGCTACGCGCTGCTGCAGCGCCAGGCCCGCGCGGCGCAGGCGCTGGAACAGCGCGGCAAATATGTGGAGCTGCTGCGCGAGCTGGCCACCTTTGGCCGCAGCCAGCCCGGCGGCGAGATCTGGATCCGCCAGTACCTCAGCGCCGAATTCATCTGGGGCAGCTCGGGCAAGTCCATGGCTGCGGCCGATGCCTTTGCCAGCGACGCGACGCTGAGCCTGCCCACGCGGGCGGCGGCCGCGCTGCGCCACGTCTACGCGCTGGCCCAGGCGCGCGACCGCGCGGTCATGGAGCGCATGTGGTCGCGTGCGCAGGGCCTGGTCAGGCAGGCGCAGGAGTCGCTCGGCGACCGCGACCCAGCGGCGACGCTGCGGCTGCGCGTCGACCACCTGCAGGTGCGCTCCGAGATCGAGCGATGGGAAGGGCGGCTGGCCGACGCGGTGGCAACGCTGCGGGAGGCTGTGCGCCTGGCGCAGAAGGGCGTGGAGGACGCGCGCAGACTCCCCAGCGGAGGCCAACGGCCGCTGCGCGACCCCGCCGTGCAGGACGCCTATGGCTGGTACGACGGCTCGCAAGGCATGCTGGTCTATGCCCTGGTGCGACACGGCCGCGCCCCCGAGGCCATCCAGATTGCCCAGGGCAATCTGGCGCTGTGGCGGGCCGGCCAACTGAGTGATGCGTTGGGTGCGCGCTGGAGCTACCGCCTTGGCCAGGCTCAGGTGGCTGCGCGGCAATATGCCGCCGCGCTGGAGAACGCCCAGCGCGCCGACGACATGCTGCAGCGCTCGGGCGCCAGTGCCGCCAGCCACACCCGCTGGCTGGCGCGCCAGGAGCAGGTGAGGGCGCTGATCGGCCTGCGCCGCTGGCCCGAGGCCGATGCCTTCTACCGCGACTTCCTGGCCAGCCTGCCCGCCGACAGCCTGGCCAAGGACCGCGCCAGCGACTGGCGGCTGCGCGCGTTGCTGGCCGCCAAGAACGGCCGCTTCGACGAGGCCCTGGACGCCGTCGAGCGCGTATTGCGCTATCGCCAGCGCCTTTACGGCGAGACCCATCCGCAGACGCAGGAGGCCAGCGGCGTGCGCGCCCTGGTGCGCATGCTCAAGGGCGATATGGCCGGCGCCTGGAGCGACTACCAGCCGCTGTTCACGGCCCTGCTGGACAACCCTGGCGGCTGGCAGGACCTGGACCTCAACGGCGCGCGTGGCTTCGTGCTGGGCCTGGCGTTTGACGAGTTCCTGCGCGAGATCGGCGCGCGAGCCCTGCGCGGCGAGGCGTTGGAGCCGGCCTGGACCGACCGCGCCATGCAGGTGGCCGACCGCCTGCAGGCCGGCGCCGCCCATCGCGCGCTGACCGACGCCACGGCACGCCTGCTGGCCGCGACGCCAGCCCTGCGCGCGCTGCTGGAGGAGGAGGCCAACCTGCGCGCCGCCGCCAGCTCGCGCAATGGGGCTCTGGCCACCCAGCTCAACGAAGAGGACCGCCTGCGCCGGCGCAACAGCAGCGAGGAGACCAAGGCCGAGCTCAAGGCCCTGCCCGACGCCGAACGCAAGAAGAGGCAGAAGGCCCTGGCCGATGAACTCGCCGCCGTGCGCGAGCAGGTGCGCCAGGGCCGGGAGCAGGCCCAGGCCGCGCGTGAGGTCTTGAACGCCCAGCGCGAACGCGTCGCCAAGGCCTACCCGGCCTATGCTGACCTCGTCACGCCTGCACTTCCGCCGCCCGCAGCGCTGCAAAAGCTGATGTCGCCCGGCGAGGCCCTGCTCGTCGTGCAGCCGCTGGAGGGGGCGACGCTGGCCTGGTGGGTCACGCCCGGCGCGCCGACGCGCTTTGCCGCGTCCAGCATCGGCGCGGCCGGCTGGGCCGACAAGGTGGTGCAGATCCGCACGGCGCTGGACCTGAGCACCGGCCGCCCGCCGACGCTGCCGACGGCCGCCCTGCATGAAGTCTGGCGCGAACTCATCGCGCCGCTGCAGCCCGGTGCCGATGTGAAGAGCCTGCTTGTCGCCGCCGACGGTGCGCTGGCGGCCCTGCCGTTTGCGGCCGTGCTGACCACACCCGAGCCCAGCGCCTTCGTTGCCCGCCGCATGGCCGTCACCCAACTGCCCTCGGCCGGCGCACTGTTCGCGCTGCGCCGCGCTGCCGCGCCGGCGCTGGCAACCAAGCCGCTGTTCGGCGTCGGTGACCCGCAGTTCAAGTCCAACGCAAAAACCACGATCCCTGCCGGCCGCGCCGCGTTGAACAGCAGCGCCACCAGGTACGACGCCGCCTGGGGTTTCAGCTATGGCGACATCCCGCCGCTGCCCGAAACCCGCATCGAGCTGACGGCGCTGGCCAAGGCCCTGGGCGCCAACCCGCACACCGATCTGCTGCTCGGCGCCGCCGCCACGCGCGAGGCGGTGCTGGCCGCGCCCCTGCAGGACCGCCGTGTCGTTGCCTTCGCCACGCATGGGCTGATGCCCGGCGAGCTGCCAGGCGTGTCCAAGCCCGCGCTCGCATTGGCGCCTGGCCCCGACGCCACGGCCTCGCCGCTGCTCGAACTCGACGACGTGTTGACCTTGCGCCTGAACGCCCAGGCCGTGCTGCTGTCGGCCTGCAACACGGCTGCGGGCGAGCAGGGCGGGGCGGCCATGTCGGGCCTGGTGCGCGGCTTCTTCTTCGCCGGCAGCCGCTCGGTGCTGGCCACGCATTGGGCGGTAGAGACCTCATCCGCCGCGGTGCTGACGGCCGCCACCTTCTCGGCCAAGGCGCCGCGGGCCGAGGCACTGCGCCTGGCTCAAGTGGGGATGATCGAGGGAACTCTCGGTGGCGGGCGCTGGACGCATCCGTTCTACTGGGCGGGATACGCCTTGTTCGGCGATCCATCTCGATAGGAGTCTGAAGAAATGCGTTTGCTGGTGTTGTGCCTGTCCCTGCTGAGTTCAGCCGCCTTGGCCCAGCAGGCCTGCGAGGTCATGGCCGTCAGCGGCGAGGCCCAGCGCGTCGATGRCAAGGCGCTGGCGGTGGGCGACAAGCTCGACGTCGGCACGACGCTGCGAACCGGCGCGGCCGGCCGCGTGCGGCTGAAGTTCGTCGACGGTTCCGTCGTTGTGCTGGCCGACAAGAGCCAGCTGCGCATCGAGGCCTTCAGCGTGGCGCCTGCCCAACCGCGGGCCGCCGAGTTGCTGTTGGAAACGGGCCTGATCGGCCAGCGCGTGACGCCGTCGGGCGGCGGCAGCTGGCGCGTGCGCACGCCCACCGCCGTGACCGCCGTGCGCGGCACCGAGTTCAGCGTCGAGGTCGGCGACGACCGCGCGACCGCCGTGCTGGTGAAGACCGGCGAGGTCGACGTCGAGCCTGCCGGCCCGCAGACCCGCGGCATCAAGCCACGCTACCCGGTGCGCCTGCAGAAGAAGCTCAACGGCACGCATTGCGATGGCAGCCAGTGCGTGGCGGCCATGGCTTGGGCGGCCGACAAGGTGGCTCGCGTCGAACAGCGCCTGGGGTCGCTGGATTGAGATCCCGTATCGGCTATGTGCTGATCGGCCTGGCGGCGGCCCTGCTGGGCCTGGCGATGCTGGCTTGGCGGGCCGACGTGCCTGTGCTGGAACGCCCCGACCAATGGGCGTTGGACTGGCAGACGCGCTGGCGCGGTGAGCTGGCGCCGGGCACCGAATTGCCGCTGCTGCTGGTGCGCGTGGACGATGCCGCACTGGAGTCCCTGGGCGGGCGCGTGCCCGACCGTGCCGAGATGGCGCGTGCCGTGCAGGCCCTGCAGGCGGGCGGCGCGCGCGCCGTGGCGCTGGACATCCTGCTGCTGCCCGGCGGCGGTACGCCCGAAGGCAGCGCCGCCCTGGCCGCGGCGATGAAAGCCTGCGCTTGCGCCCTCATTCCCTTCTCCCTGCCCGATGACGGCAAGGCCGACGCCGCCGCGGCGCCCGCGCCCGTGCTGGCCCAGGCCCTGCTGCGCTATGACGACGAAGCCGCGCTGGCGCGCAGCGAGGGCTACTACCGGCCGCGCCGCCTCGTCGCCCCGGAGGCCGTCCTGGCCCAGGCCGCCGCGGCCCTGGGCCACATCAGCGTGCGGCCGGAACCCGACGGCAGCATGCGCCGCGACCTGCCGCTGCTGCGCCTGAACGGCGAGGTCTATCCCTCCCTGCCGCTGCGCCTGGCCGCCTTCGCGCGCGGTGTCGACTGGCCTGCAGCCCGAGCCCGCTTCGGCGCGGAATTCACCGCCGGCAAGGGGCTGCAGTTCCGCCTGGACGAGCTGTCGCGCCTCGGGGTGAACTACTACGGTCCCGGTGGCCCGGCCAGCAGTTTTGACAGCGTGGGTTTTGCCGACCTGCTGGCCGGCCGCGTCGAGCCGGCGCGGCTGCAAGGCCGCGTGGTGGTCCTGGGCGTGTCGGCCCTGGCCGCCGGCGACCACGTGCCCACGCCCTACGACGCCCGCCTGCCGGGCATGGAGAGGATCGCCACCGTCACCGACAACCTGCTGACGGGCCGCAGCCTGGTGCGTCCGGCCTGGGGCGGCGCGGCCGAACTGGCCGCCGTCTTCCTGCTGCCCTTTGCCGCCGTGGCGCTGCTCGCCCGCCGCTCCCTGGGTGTCGCCTTGGCCGCCATCGTGCTGGGCACGCTGGCCCTGCTGGCCGGCGTGCAGTGGGCCTTCGAGAGCCACTACTTCGTCTTCGCAATGGCGCCGCCGCTGCTGGCCCTGGCCATCGCGACGCTGGGCGGCAGCGCACTGCGTGCCGGCATCGAGCAGGGCCGGCGCCGGGTGGCCGCGCGCCAGCTCGCCGCGAGCGAGCAGCGCTATGCCTTGGCGGCCCAGGGCGCCAACGACGGCCTGTGGGACTGGGACCTGACGACGGGCGAGGTCTATTACTCACCGCGCTGGCTGGCGCTGATGGGCCTGTCTGCCGCCGAGGCCGGCCATGCCATCCAGGCGTGGACGCAGCCCCTGGAGCCTGCCATGCGCCACGCCTTCGAGGCCGAGCTGCAGGCGCATCTGGACGGGCAGAGCCTGCAGTTCCACCAGGTGCTGCATTTCCATCAGGGTGGCCAGGAGCGCTGGCTGCTGGCGCGCGGCCTGGCCGTGCGCGAGGGTGAAGGTAAGAGCGCCAGGCCGGTGCGCATGGCCGGCTCGCTGACGGACATCTCCGAGAGCCAGCGCCTGCAGCAGCAGATCAGCTTCGACGCCCTGCACGACCGCCTCACCGGGCTGGCCAACCGCGTGCTGTTCCGCGAGCAGCTGACGCAGCTGCTGTCCGGCGTGCTGGCGCCCGAGACCGGCCTGCTGCTGCTCGGCCTGGATGGTTTCCGGGCCCTGAACGAGACCCACGGGCCCGTCGTTGGCGATACCGTGCTGACCGAGCTGGCCAGCCGCCTCAAATCGAATTTCGGAGCGCGTCATCTCGTGGCGCGCATGGGCCCCGACCAGTTCGCACTGCTGCTGGCCGGTGGCGACAGCGCGGCCGACTTGGGCCGCCGCGTGCAGGCCCTGCTGCAGTCGCCCTTCAATGTCGCGACACCCATGCTGCAGCTCACCGCCGGCATCGCCTGGGCCCAGCGCCGCCATGGCCCGGCCACGGCGGACGAACTGTTGACGGCGGCTGAAGGGGCGCTCGCTCGCGCCAAGGCTGGCGGCCCTGGCCAGACGCATGAGTTCGACCCCGCCGAGCAGCTCGTCGAACAGTCGCGCCGCTGGCTGCGCGACGCCATCGACGCAGCCCTGGCCAGCGGCACGCAGTTCGAGCTGCACTACCAGCCCTTTGTGCGGCTGTCGGACCGCGCCCTGCTCGGCTTCGAAGCGCTGATCCGCTGGCGCCATCCCGAGCGCGGGCTGATCATGCCGGGCGACTTCATCCCCGTGGCCGAGGCCAGCGGCCAGATCTGCGCCATCGGCCGCTGGGCCCTGCTGGAGGCCGCGGGCCAGCTGCGACGCTGGCAGCCGCTGGGCTTCACCGGCGAGGTGGCCGTCAACCTGTCCGGCGTGCAGCTGGAGCGCGACCTGGAACTGCTGGCCGACGCCCGCGCCACGCTCGCGGCGCTGGGCGACGTGCCCACGCACCGACTCAAGCTCGAAGTCACCGAGAGCATGGCCATGGCCAACCCGCAGCGCAGCGCCGAGGTTCTGCAGGAGCTGGCGCGCATGGGCTTCAAGCTCAGCATTGACGACTTCGGCACCGGCTACTCATCACTGGCCTATCTGC
>NZ_JBFULE010000126.1:0-10824 GCF_056400485.1 Roseateles sp. P5_B10 | reverse complement strand
GGACGCCCTCGCGGCCGGCCGGAACCGAGACAGAGGTTCAAAGGCCCCAGCGAGGGTCAGAACTCGTAGCGGCCCGTCACGTAGTAGCTGCGGCCCGGGAAGTTCCAGCTCGAGCCCATGAAGCCCGGCGTCTGCTTGTTGAGGTAACGCACAGTCACGTTGTTCAGGTTCGTCACGCTGAGCGACATGCCGAACTTGTCCGTGAAGTTGTACGACACGCCGCCGTCCCACTGCCCGAAGCCCTCTTGGTACTGCGGAAGACCCCACCAGGTGTCCTGCATTCCCAAGCGCGCCGGATCGGCGCTGGTGCCGTTCTGGCCGTTCGGGCTGTTGTCGTTGCCGACGTTCTTCAGCACGCGGCTGGTCCAGTTGTAGGCCAAGCGAGCGGAGAACCCATAACGGTCATAGCGCAGTGCGAAGTTGGCGGCGTTCTTCACCAGCCCTGGCACCGGCAGGGCGCCAAACTGCAGGCCGTTGGTGTCGCAGCCGTAGACCTTGAGCGCATCGCTGGTAACGGCGCTGATGGACGGGCAGTACTGCACTTGGGCATCGCGATAGAACTTCTGGCTGCTGCCGATGTAGGTGTAGTCGGCGGAAACCCCGAAGCCCTTGGCCCAGTCGGGCAGCTTGTCCTTCAAGAAGTCGAAGTGGTCGAGGTAGGTCTCGGCCTTGAGCTCGATGCCGTGCACCCACGCCCTGGCGGAATTGCGCGGCCCCGTGATCAGGAAAGACTGAGCGTTGCCGTCAGTGCTGAAGTAGTCGCGGCTGTAGGTCGACTTGTAGATCAGGTCCTTCACGTCCTTGTAGAAGGCCGTGGCGGTCAACATCTGGCCTGCGCGCGGATACCACTCCAGGCCGAGGTCGAAGTTGTCAGACGTCAGCGGCTTCAGTTTCGCATTGCCGGTGTTGGTGCCCGTGTAGAGGATCCGGTTGTTGCCGGTGTCGATGTTTTGGGTCAGCGCCACCGACTCCTGCACCTTATCGAAGCCTGGGCGGTACACGCTCCTGGCCATGCCGACTCGACCCAGGAGTTTGTTGTCACCGCTCAGGTTGAACTTAAGGTTCAGCGAGGGCAGCACGTCAACATGGCTGGTGCTCACATCGAGAGGGTCATTGACCGAATCGAAGCGCGGTGCGTCGGGCGGCGTGCGGTCGGTGTACGTCGGGTTGAAGTTGGTAAAGCCATGCGAGGCGCGACCTGTGTAGACCACGCGCATGCCGATGTTGCCTTCCACCGGCACCTTCCAGTCGTCGAAGCCGAAGCGAAGGGTGCCGTAGACGGCATGCGTGCGCTCGGAGACGTTGCTGATCATGTTCGGATTCAGGCCGTAGCGAAGCGTCGTGTCCCAGATGTAGGTGGACGCATCGCAGGTGGGAACGTTGATCTGCGTGCCCGTCGGATTCTTCGCGTTCTCCGCCCTCGCCCAGGCCTGGGAATCGAGACATTGGTTGTAGCGGACATCGCCGATCAGCTTGGAATACGTGTTGTAGTCCTTGATGCCGCCGTAGGTCGGGAACACAACACTCGGCGGGTTGTTGCCTCCGAAGTTCTTGTAGTTGAACACCTCCACCGGCGCGGCGGCCGCGTAACGGGGATCGCTCAGGTAGGCGAAGTTGGCACGCGACTGCCAACTCTGGTCGTCGTTCGCGCCGGGCAACTGGCCGGCCGTGCCGGTCTGGCGTACGACCCAGGGCTCAGCGATCGACTTCCAGCCCACGCTGCTCGTATCGCCGGCATAGACCGCCTGTTCGCGCACCGAGGTGCGGTAGGTTGTGCGGAAGCCGACCCGCAGGTCACGCAGCACGTCATGGTCGAAGACGAGCTTGCCGTCGACCTTCCAGGCATAGAGGTTGGCGTCACCCTTCAGCCGTCCGGGCATCACCGACAACCAGTAGTAGTTGGCCGGATCGGCGAGGAAGGTGCGCGTCTTGTCGTCGAAGCCGAGCAGCACCGGGTTGCTGCCGGAGGTCGTGATGTCCATGCTCGGCGCGAAGGTGGCCGTCTGCACTTCCTCGCCGCGGGTGCGGAAGGAGGACTTCACCCACTGCAGGTCGTTCTGCAGCGCAAAGCGCTCATTGACGTTCCACTGGAAGTTCCAGGCCAGTTCGCTGGTGCTGGTCCGGTGCTGGTTGAAGGCCCGGCTGGTGCCCATGCTGATGCCGCCATCGGCGAACTGATTCGCACCCTTGCCGCCACGGCTCCAATTCGAGACGGTGCCGTCGGCATTCCTGGGCAGCCGCAGCGGATAGCTGTAGTGGCCCGACACCACAACGCCACGATCATCGACCACCGGTCTCTCCACCAGCACGTTGTACGGTGACGCGTTGAAATTGGGGTCGCCGAAGCTCGGGTAGATGTTCGAGCCGGTGTTCTCCTCCAGCGACTTCGACACGAAAGCCGTCAGCGACGACTGCATCTCGTTCTTCTTCCACTGCAGGGCGCCGTAGAAGCCTTTGCGGTCGCTGGTGCCGAGGTTCTGGCCCCAGTTGGCGCCGGTAGGCACCCACACCGTCTGGCCCGGCACCACGTCGGTACGCGGGAAATAGGGCTGGACCTGCAGGTTCTGCGACTCGTAGCTCGAGTGGTTCAAGGCCAGATCGACCAGCACACCCCAACGGCCCGAGTCGGCATCCCATCGCGTGGAATACAGGCCCGACAGCGCAGGCGACGCTTTCTTCGTCCGCTGCTCGTAGTTGCCGCCGAAGGAAACCATCCTCTTCGTGCCGTTGAAGTCGAACGGCAGCCAGGTGCGCAGATCCACCTGGCCAGCAACGCCGCCTTCGATCCTCTCCGCCGACGGATTCTTGTACACATCCACGCCTGCCATCAGCTCCGAGGGCACGGCGCTCCAGCTCAGGTCACGGCCGGGCCAGCCAGCAGAGAAGATCTCGCGGCCATTAAGCGTGGACGAGCCCCAGGACAGGCCGCGCACGTTGATGCGGTCGTCGCTTCCTTCGGAGAAGTGCTTGGGGTCGTTGTTGGTCGAACGCAGGCGCTCGACGGTCACGCCGACGATGCGCTGTAGCACTTCGGTGATGGACTTGTCGGGCAGCTTGCCCGCCTCTTCGGCCACCACCGAGTCGACCACCTCCTCGGCGTTCTGCTTGATCTTCTGCGCGCTCTGCAGCGCGGCGCGCTGTCCCTTGACCACCACGGTCTCGAGCGTGGTCGGGGTCTTGTCCGTCGCCGGTTGCGTTTGTGCCAGCACGGCGCCGCCGGTGCTCAGAAGCGCCAATTGAATGACGCCACGGTGGATGGCCGTGGGTCGGAAATGTTCGCTCATGGATGTCTCCGTTTTCCTTCAAATTTGATGCACCCGAACCGGCAGGCCGCCCGTGGCGGTGCTGAATCGGGGTACCGGCGGCGCGAAGCGCCAGCCGCGATTACTGGATCGTGATGGCGCCCTTGATCGTCAGATCCGACGCGTAGACACCATTGGTCTTTTGACTGTCATTCACATCCATCAGGCGGAAGCGAACCTGAACAACGTTGGACGACTTCATCAGCGTCATCGCCGAAGTGCGTGCGTCAACAATCTTGGCCATCGCAGCCTGGAATGCGGCCAGCCCATCGGCGGTGACCGGATTGGGCAGGGTCCGGATGTCGCCATCCAGGGATGCCGCAGTCACTCCGGCAAGGCCACAGGCGTTGGTGACGGCGAAATTGCCCAGCGGGACGGCGTAGCTCGTCAGGCCGTTCATGGGCCACAGCAAGGTGCTCAACTCGACGTTGCAGCCGTTGTTTTGCTTGCCCAGGTTCAGATGAAGCACGACCGGCCTGTTCGCCGCGTAGAGCCCGCTGTTGATGCCCAGCGTGAAGCCCAGGGCCGTTTCTGTGGTCACCTGCACGCCGCCGGTCGTATCGCCCGCACCGTTGAAGCCACTCAGGCCCGGCGCAAAGATGTCAATGCGATTGAAGCCGTATTGCCACCCGCCAGGCGTCCAATTGCTCTCCGGATAGTGCAAGGCCGAAGTCAGCATCGAGCCGTCCGCCGAGATATCGCGATAGCACCAGTCGCCACCTGCGTTGCCGTCACATGATTCCCAGCCAGCGTTCAACGGGCTGCCCCAGGGATTGACAGCCACATTGCCGCCCTGCTTCGTGCTCATGGTCGTGGACGTACCGCGCCCCGCGCCGCTGGGCTCGAAGCCGTCGGCGATCAGCAGCGGGTCGACGGCAACGAAACGATCCACCGACTGCTCGGCCCAGTTCTCGTTGCTCGGCGCCATGGCGGTGACCGCGCAGGTGCCCTTGCCCAGCAGCTTGAGGTTGCTGCCTTCGATGGTGCAAGTGGCCGGCGTGGTGGTCTTGAAGCTGATCGGCAGGCCGGAAGGCGACGTCGCGCTCAGAGCGACGGAAGTGCTGTTCGCGCTCAGCACGTAGTCAGGCGGCGCGAACGTGATCTGCTGGGTCTTCTTGAGGACCTTGAACAGCTGGCTGACGTTATCGGCGGCGGCCCATTGCACGCCGTCGCTGCTCGCACCGCCACTCTGGCTGGCCACGACGCGGCACTCGCCTACCTTCACCAGCGTCAGCTGGCTGCCCGAAGCGGTGCAGATGTCCGGCGTGGTGGACTCGAAGGTCACTGGCAGACCGGAGGTCGCCACGGCCGAAAGTGCCACCGGCCCATCCAGCAGCATGGCACCGCCGGGATATTTGAAATCGATGGTCTGAAAGCGCCCCCCCGAGTTCGCGCCCCCGCCCTCGCCACCACCGCCACAGGCGGTCAACAAAGCGCACGTCGCCAACAGCGTCAGCTTGCGCCCGTGCGGAACCCATTTCTTCGTCACGATGTGTCTCCTCGTTCTCTGATGAGCCGAGTGGTTTCTCCGCAGGTGTTGCTCCGCACCTCACGGCCACTCCGCATTGTGGAATACAGATATACCGAGATATCATCTTACTGGTCAGACCAATGCGCATTAGTGGAAACGCCACGCTGACCAATCCTTGAAAGCTGGAAGGTTCTTGTTATGCGAAGTCGGTCTCTGCGTCGCGTGGTCATCGTCGGCGGCGGCAGCGCGGGGTGGATTACCGCAGCACCCCTGGCGCGCATGCTCTGCAGGCCGGGCGCCCCTGACCATTGCGAGGTCCTGCTGGTCGAGTCGGACCAGATCGGAACGGTGGGCGTGGGTGAAGCCACGCTGCCGACCATTCGCTACTACAACCAGTTGCTGGGCATCGATGAGGCTGACTTCGTCCGCGCCACGCAGGCGAGCTTCAAGCTGGGCATCGAGTTCAAGGACTGGGGGCGGCTGGGTGCCCGCTTCTTCCACGGCTTTGGTGGCTTCGGTCCGGCCATCCACAACAGGCCACTGTGGTCTTACTGGCTGCGCCTGCGCGAGCGGGATCCTGGCATTGAGTCCTACGAGGACTGGTCCACCGCCACGGTCATGGCGCGTGCGCTGCGATTCACCCCGCCGCAGCCGGGGGAACCTTCACCCGCGAATGCATTCGACTACGCCTACCACTTCGACGCGGCGCTCTATGGCCGCTACCTGCGCGACCATGCGGTTCGCCATGGCGCCCAACGGATAGTCGGCACCATCGTCAGCGTGAAGACCTCGGAGCAGAGCGGCTTCGCCGAGGCCCTGCATCTGAGCGATGGCCGCTGCGTTGAAGGCGATCTCTTCATCGACTGCTCGGGCTTCCGCGCGCTGCTCATCGATGGCGCGATGAAATCACCTTACGAGGACTGGAGCCACTGGCTGCCTTGCGACCGGGCGTTGGCCGTTCCATGCGAACGCACCGACCCGATGACGCCCTACACCACCTCGACCGCTCGCTCGGCGGGCTGGCAGTGGCGCATCCCGCTGCAGCACCGCACCGGCAACGGGCTGGTCTACTGCAGCAGCCATCTCAGCGACGATGAGGCAGCGCAGACCTTGCTGGCGAACCTGGACGGCAAGCCGCTGGACGATCCAAGGCCGCAGCGCTTCACAACCGGCCGCCGCAGGCTGGCGTGGACCAAGAACGTGGTGGCCATCGGCCTATCCGCTGGATTCCTGGAACCATTGGAGTCCACCAGCATCCAGTTCATCATGGACAGCGTCGGACGACTGACCGCGCTTCTACCGGACCGTGACTTCGCCCCTTCACTGGCCGATGAGTTCAACCGGCAGATGGCATATCGCTATGAGTCGGCCCGCGATTTCATCATCCTGCACTACAAGCTCGGCGAGCGGCGCGACAGCGAGTTCTGGCGCTACTGCGCCGACATGAGCATCCCGGACGTCCTGGCACACCAGATTGAGTTGTTCCGGGACACCGGTCGCGTGGCCATCATCGATCCAGAGGGCTTCGCGGAACCGTCCTGGGCGTCTCTGATGCTCGGATTGGGGATCTTGCCGCGCCGGCGAGACCCTTATGTCGACCTGGTCGACCTCGACAGCGTCAAGCGGCACCTGTCGACCGTACGGAGTGTCATCCACCGCACCACGCAGGCCATGCCGTTGCATGCAGAGTTCCTTGCGCGAATCGCGAGCCGTTGATGTTACGGACAGGCTGGGCATCGCCGCAGCGGCTGCCTGCGGGTTGCGCGCTGCCAGCGCGAAGAATGGCCTCGTGCTCAGTTCAGGCCGTGGACCTAATCCTGGCGGGCTCGACCTTTCCCTGAGGCATAGCGCCGCAATCGATCGCGCTCGATTGGGTTCCCCGGCGCCATTCAAGCTATGGTCAGGCGAGCCCGACGTGGCGAGGCCAACGTCTTCCCCAGCACGATCTCGGTCGGCAGCACGACGGGGCTTGGCGCAGTCTCGGCGTCGCCTCGATTGCGCGCGTCTATCCGCTGCACAAGCACCTCGACGGCGTGCCTTCCCATTTCATGCAGTGGCTGGTGCACCGTCGCCATCTGCACAGAGCGCGCCATCCAGCTGTTGTCATAGCCGACGACGGACACATCCTCAGGCACGCGGACACCTCGCATTCGCAGCGCCTCAATGCAGCCGAAGGCGATGGCGTCATTGCCTCCGAAAACGGCCTCCGGGAGTTGCCGACCGCTGTGAACCTGAAGCCAATGCTGCATCGCTTCACGGCCACCCTCGACCGTCAGCGGCGCACGAACCACGTGACCTTTAGGAGGCGCAACGCCAGCTTCGGCATACGCACGCAGGTAGCCGTCCACTCGTCGAGTCGCGCCAGAGTATTGGGCTGGTCCACCGACATGCAGGATGCGTCGGTGCCCGATCTCAAGCAGGTGGCGCACCATTTCGTAGGCGCCAATTTCGTTGTCCGATTCGATGTTCACCACGCCGTAAACGGGTTGCTCGGCATGCACGGACACCATGGGCGTGTGTTTTGGCGACCACTTCGCGCCATCATCCGGCAGCCGAGGGGCCAACAGGATCAGCCCATCAACACGGCCGTCGCACAGGGCCGGTATGCGGCTGGGCGCGTCGCGCCAGTCCTTCAAGGTGAAGACGGCAGTTGTCAATCCAGCTGCCGTGGCGCCCTGAATGACGCCACTGAACAACTCGAGGAAGTAGAGGTTCGGCTCTTCTCCCAAAAAATTGGTGACGACGCCTACCGCATCGGTCCGCCGATGCGCCAGCGCGAGGGCAGTGGCATTCGGCCGGTATCCCAACCGCTCTGCAACAGCCAACACGCGATCCCGCGTGTCGACCGAAACCCGCGCTGAGCCACGTCGTCCACCGTTCAGTGCGCCTGAGGCCGCCATTCTGGAAACCCCCGCTTCGCGGGCTACGTCGGCCAGAGTCGGCGCACTACTGCGTCGGCGGCCCTCCGCGGCGGGTTCGGTGGAGTCTTTCGGGCGAGCTGGAGCCACTGAGTTCTAAGCGACAGGGCAGAACGCCACATCTTGAAAGCGGCGCACTTTATAGCACTGCGCCGCCTATGCAGCAGACCGACCTGTTGCCGGTGCGATGCCGGAGCGGGATGCGCCACTGCCAACTCGCGCTGCGTCGGTCGAGGCGGTGCAAGGCGTCATCGGCTCGGCGCGCCTGCATGACCAGCGTCCGATGGCGAGGCAGCCAGCAGCTCTCCTGTCCTCTCAGAGGCGAATTCGAGGCGCGATGACCACGCGACGCGGAGGCTGACTTCGCATAACAAGAATCATTCGGCTTGATCAGCGTGGGCGTTTCCACCGATGCGCATTGGTCTGACCAATAAGATGATATCTCGGTATATCTGTATTCCACATTGCGGAGTTTCCGTGAACTGCGGCGCAACGTGGATCGAACAGCAACTTAGACCCTCGCACCAGCGTCCACCTTGTCGCCGAGGTCGAGCCAGGCACTGCGCCGGCCTCATCACAACGCCCGTCACCGGAGGAGACAACCGGCCGGGCCCCTTTCCTGAAAGGTAGAACCATGAGACTGAAGTTGGGAACCCTGATGCTCGCCATGAGCGCCGGCCCGGTGGCGCTTGCACAAACCTGCGCGCCGACGGCGATCACGCCGTACGTCAACGTCAACGGGACGTGGACGCAAACCTCTTCCGCCACGCTCAAGCTCGGCAGCTCGGCCATCTTCGGCCCGCAGCCCACGTCCGGCGGCTCCTGGAGCTGGAGCGGTTGCGGCACCGCCGGTGCCTCGCGCGAACAGACCATCTCGCCAGCCGCCGCCTGTACGGCCACGGCCACCTACACCAACAGCTGCGGTGCCAAGAGCCAGCAGGCCTTCTCGGTCGGCGTGGGCACCTGGGCCAGCGCCAAGTTCGGCGGCGGCGGCTACGTGACCGGCCTGGTCTTCCATCCAAAGACCAAGGACGTCCTGTATGCACGCACCGACGTCGGTGGCGCCTACCGCTGGGACGCCGGTACGTCGTCCTGGATCGCCATCAACGACGGTTTCACGGCAGCCGAGGGCTTCTATCACGGCGTCGAAAGCCTCGCCGTGGATCCGACCAACGACCAGCGCGTCTACATCGTCGCCGGCATGTCCGCGTCGGCGGACCCGACCGCCCGGCTGTACATCTCCAGCAATCGCGGCAACAGCTGGACCTACGTCAACCTGCCATTCTCGGCGGGTGGCAACAACAACGGCCGCGCCATCGGTGAGCGCCTGTCGGTCGATCCCACCAACCCGTCCATCCTGTTCTACGCCTCGCGCACGGCCGGGCTGTGGAAGAGCGCGGACTCGGGTCAGACCTGGAGCCAGACCGGGCTGTCGTCCACCAAGATGACCCAGGACCAGATCAACAACCTGGGTGGCCAGGTCATGGGCGTCGAGCAGCTGATCTTCGACAACTCGGCCGTCGGCGGCGGTGCGACGACCTGGATCATGTATGCCACCATCGCGCCGGACTATGTCAGCGCGGCCGGCCTGAGCTCCAACCTGTACAAGTCCGTCAACGGCGGTGCCAGCTGGACGCCGGTCGCGACGCCGGTGACCGGCTACCACATCCCGCACGTCGTGCGCGCGTCCGACGGCATGTACTACGTGCTGTTCACCAAGGGCTCGGGCCCCGGCGCCGGTGGCCCCGCTCGCTTCTACAAGTTCGACGGCAGCAATTGGACCCTGCTCAACAGCAACGACAACGCCGGCTACGGCGGCGTGTCCGTCTCCGGCACCGGCTCGACCGCGCGCATCGCGCTCGGCGTCAGCGGCACCTGGGGCAATTACAACGGCCAGCAGATCGTCCAGCTGTCCGATGACGGCGGCCGCAACTGGCGCGAGATCGAGGCGCAGACGCCCGGCGTCACCGCGTCGGGCTGGGTGGACGACATCGAGATCGACCCGTTCAACCGCGACCGCATCCTGCACGTCCACGGCGGCGGCATCATCGAGACCCGGAACGCCTCCGCGTCGGCGCCCACCTGGAGCAACGCGATCAACGGCGTGGAAGAGACCTGCACGCTGGGCCTCAAGACCCCGCCGGCGGGCGCCTCCTATGCCTTCATCAACAGTTCGGGCGACGTCGGCACTTGGCTCCACACCAACCTCTCGACGGCGCCGACGCTGAGCCCCAACAAGAGTTGGAACAACGGCAACTCCGCCGACATGGCCTGGTCCGATCCAACCTATATCGTCGCGAGCGGCCGGGTCAACAACCCGGACGGTTCTGCTGCCGGCGTCGGCTACTGGTCCGGCAACGGCGGCCAGAGCTGGGCGTCGTTCTCCAGCCTCCCTACCGGCGCCTCAACCAACACCAGCGAGGCGTCGAACGTCGCCGTCACGACCCGCAACAACGTGGTCTGGGCGCCGGCTGATTCGGTGCCGTCTTACACCACCAACAACGGCGCCAGCTGGACAGCGACCAACCTGCCTGCACTCGCGATCCAGGGCGGTGTCCCGCGCAGCTACCGAATGGTCGCCGACCGCAAGAACCCGAACAAGGTCTATGCCTACGACTCGGGCGGCGCCTGGTGGACCTACACCCCGGCCAAGGTCTACGTTTCCACGGACGGCGGCCACAACTTCACTCTGAGCCAGGGTTCGGTGTCGGCCAATATGCGCTTTGCGCCTTGGGGTTCGTCATCGATAGCGGTGAATCCCTACGCCGAGGGCCACCTCTGGGTAGCCGACGGCCTGGCCGTGTACCGCTCGGTGGACTCGGGTGCGACCTGGACCAAGCTGACCAACTTCGCGCCGATCTGGAACGGCCGCAATGATTGGCTCGGACCTGAGGTGTCGGGCGCCAGCATCGTCGCGCTGGGCAAGCCAAAGGCCGGTGCCAGCTACTCTGCTGCGGTCTATGTCGTCGGCGTCATCAACAACGTGTGGGGCGTCTGGCGCTCCGACGATGCAGGCGCCACCTGGACACGCCACAACGACGACGCCCACCAGTACGCCGGCGTGGGCGTGATGGCTGCCGACCAGGCGACCTACGGGCGCGTCTATGTCGGTGGCACCTGCCGCGGGGTGAAC
>NZ_JBFULE010000125.1:0-10906 GCF_056400485.1 Roseateles sp. P5_B10 | reverse complement strand
GCAATCCCGATGTGAGCTTTGACAAGATCAGCATCACCAACACCGCCACCAATGCCGAGCTCATCACCAACGGCGGCTTCGGCTCGAACACCGGCTGGACCGAGCTGACCATCAGCGGCAAGTTGAACCTGGACTTCAACGCTTCTGCGGCGGGCAAAACCCCGACTGGCAGCGACGGCGCCGTCTTGCGCGTGACCCGCCCGGACGGCATCACCGGCGAAATCAATGGCGGCATCTACCAGGCCATCACCCTCGAAGGCGGCCAGACCTACGCATTGAACGGCGTATTCAAGGACAACGGCAGTGCCAACACCTGGGCCGAGATGTACCTGCTCGACAAGGAGCCGGTGGAGGGCAAGGACGTCATCGACATGAATGGCAAGGTGGATTTCACCACCGCCACCGTGGCTGAAATCGAGAACCTGTTCAAGAGCTACGCCACCCAGGCCTACGAAGTTCACTCCGGCCTGGCCCAATGGATGGTGAGCACGACCGCGCCGGAAGTCTTCCAATTGCCGGCACGCCCAGCCAACCTGAAACTGGCCGAAGGCGGCAACGGCAACGGGCTCAGCTGGGATGCGAGCAGCGATGCCAAGGTCACCGGCTACAGCGTCTACCGCGCGATCGGCGCCGGCGGCGCTTTCGCCAAGCTCGCCGAAAAAGTCACCACCGCCACCTACACGGACGCCACCGCGGCCACTGGCACGACCTATTACTACGTGGTGACTGCACTGACCGCGGCCAACGAAAGCTATTACAGCGACGCCGCAAGCACCGCCGTCCTCGCGGTGCCGGTACCTGCGACCCTGCAGGCTGAGGCCTTCACGGGCATGAACGGCGTCCAGACCGAGACCTGCACCGACACCGGCGGCGGCCAGGACGTCGGCTACTTTGATCCCGACGACTACATCGAATTCAAGATCAACGTGGCCGCCGCTGGCAACTTCACCATCGACTACCGCTTGGCGAGCGCCAATGGCAGCACCGGTTTTGAAGTCTGGGTTGATGGCGCCAAAGCTGTCGATGTCATGGCCGTTCCCAACACCGGTGGCTGGCAAACCTGGGCCACCAAAACCAGCACCAGTTTCGCCATGACAGCCGGCAACCACACCCTGCGCCTGAAATCCATCGGCAAGGAGTGGAATCTGAACTGGCTGAAGGTGAACGCGCAGTATGGATCTCCAGACGAAGTCAATCTCTCAATCTCCCGATCCTCACCGGCGCATTGGGCCGGTGGAGGCGGCGACCCCATGGCTCGCCGAGAGGCTCATGAGGTGATCTCATCGCTCTGTTTGCGGCCTTCGAGATCCTGCTGCGACACGACCGCGACCGTGTATCGCCCGACATTCAGCAAGCGCATGACGCCGCGATGCGCCTTGTCTGCCAAGCGTGAAGTGGCATAGGGGCCTAGCATCTTGACAGGGTAAAGACCCTCTCCGTCGACGACCTCGACCCAGTGTGCGTCGTCTTTTCCGGTCGTCATCCTCTTGATTCCTCTCGGGTGTTGAGCTGCCTCGCGCAGGGCTGCCATGACCTGAACTGTGCAGACCTTCGGTGAGGTCGGTATGAGGTCAGTGTGAAGTTCCAGGACGCAAGGCAGGCGCCGGCCTGCATGAGCCCCCTAGAACCTGAGGCTGCCGCCCACACCCCCACAGGCCTACGCTTCGCCACTTGTCAYTGCCAAGCCTGGAGGCGCTCATGCCCACCTCGCGAATCGCGCTGGCCCTGTCGGGTGCCCTGTTGCTGGCCGCGGCCGGCATCGTTCAGGCCAACACCCTTGCGCCGGCCGCCGTGGCCGGCAAGGTTTCCTTCAACTTCGAACCACCAGCCGCCATTCAGGTCGACGGCTTCGGCAGCTTCCCGCTGCTCGGCCCGGGCGGCCAGGTTCGGCTCGACGCATCGCCCCTGCCCAGCCCATCGTTGTACGCCGAGGTCGGGGTTGGCCCCGGCTTCACCGGGCGGGCCAGCGCGCAACTGACCTACCAGATGCAGGTCGTCGCCCCACCGGGCGCGGACCCGAATGCGGATGTGGGCGTGAACGCCGCCGTGGCCGGGCGGGTGCTGGGCTCGTCGAACAATGTCGACCCCTTCGCCGGCTTTGCGATGAAGGCGCAATGGCTGCTGGAAGACGTGAGCCTCGGCCTACAGCCGGTCTTCAGCGACGGCATCGAAACTGGCGCGCTGCAGGGCAGCTTCAATCAGAGCTTCGACCACGACGTCGCGCTGTTGCTCAAGCCCAGCCATATCTACCGCGTGACGCTGGTTGCCGACGCCTTCGCCGGCGCTTCGTCGGGGCCCTGGGCCATTGCCACCGCCTATATCGACCCCGTGTTCACCTTCGCCGGCGGCGTCGGCCCGGGCTACGCATTCGAGTTCAGCGCGGGCATCGGCAACGCACCCATCCCGGAGCCCGGTGCATGGGCGTTGCTCACGGTGGGACTGCTCGCACTCGGGCTCCGCATGCGCAGACGCGCCGGCTGACAAACTCAGCGCTGCACGCCCCAACGCCTCACCGTCAACCGCTCGACGGTGTCGAAGAGGAAGCGCTCGACCAGCCAGCTGATCAGCACGATGGTGGCCAGGCCGGCGAACACGCGGTCGGTCAGCGGCTCGTTGCGGCTCTGGAAGATGTACCAGTCCAGGCCACCGCTGCCCGATGATGCGCCGAAGAAGAACTCGGCCGCGATCAGCGTGCGCCAAGCATGATCAGAACGGCTTGTCGCCCTCGATGGTGGTGCGGTGCAGGCGGCGACGCATCTGCGGTGGGCAGCCGGCGGCCAGGTGGGTGACGGAGCGGTTGTCCCAGAACACCATGTCGTGGGGCAGCCATTGGTGGCGGTACTGCAGTTCGGGCCGCGTGCCGTAGGCAAACAGCTCGGCCAGCAGATTGCGGCTCTCGTCCTCGGAAACATCGACGATGCGGGTCGTGAAGTGCTCGCTGACGAAGAGGCCGAGGCGCCCCGTCTCCGGATGGGTGCGAACGACAGGCTGCACGACAGGCTTGACCTGTGCGACCTGCTCGTCGCTGAGCTTGGGCCGCCACGGGCTGCGTTCGCGCAGCTCCTCGTACTTGGCGAGGTAGGAGTGCTCAGCCTTCAGGTGGCGCACGCGTTGCTTCAGCTCGGGCGGCAGCGCCACCCAGGCCGCGTGCTGGTCGGCAAACAGCGTATCGCCGCCTTCCTCCGGCAACTCCTGGGCCAGCAGCATGGAGCCCAGGCTGGGCTTCTCCTTGTACGACAGGTCCGAATGCCAGAAGTAGCCTGCATCGCCGAGGCCAACCGGCTGGCCGTTCTCGACGATGTTGGAGACGATGAGGATCTCCGGGTGGCCCTTCAGGTGGAACTGGTGCAGCACATGGATCTCCAGCGCGCCAAAGCGGCGGCTGAATTCGATCTGCTGCTCGGGCGTGATGCGCTGGTCGCGGAAGACCAGCACATGGTGGTCGAGGTGGGCGCGGTGGATGCGGCGGAAGTCTTCGTCCGCCAGCGGCTGGCTCAGGTCCAGGCCCACCACCTCGGCGGCAAAGCTGTCGGGCAGTGGGCGGATCTCGACTCGGGTGAGCGTGTCCGTACTCATCATTCAAGCCCTCGCCAACCGGCGCACCACCGACACGAAATGGTCGATCTCGTCGCAGGTGTTGTAGAACGCGAATGATGGCCGAACGGTCGCTTCCACGCCAAACCGGCGCAGGATGGGTTGGGCGCAGTGGTGGCCGGAGCGCACCGCGATGCCCTCCTCCGCCAGCGCCTTGCCCACCGCTGACGTCTCATGGCCCGCCAGCACGAAACTCAACACGCTGGCCTTGTCGGCCGCGGTGCCAATGAGGCGCACGCCCGKGATGGGGCGGATGGCCTCGGTCGCGTAGGCCAGCAGGTCATGCTCGTAGCGGGCGATGTGGTGCAGACCGATGCGCGAGACGTAGTCCAGCGCGGCGCCCAGACCGGCCGCGTCGGCGATATTGCCGGTGCCAGCCTCGAAGCGCGCCGGCGCCGGCTGGAACACCGTGCGCTCGAAGGTCACGTCGGCAATCATGTTGCCGCCACCCTGCCAGGGCGGAATCGCGTCCAGCACCTCCTTGCGGCCGACGACCGCACCGATGCCGGTGGGGCCGAAGATCTTGTGGCCGCTGAAGATGAAGAAGTCGCAACCGATGGCCTGCACGTCCACCGCGAGGTGGGAGACCGACTGCGCGCCGTCCACCAGCGTCGTCACGCCCTGGCGCTGCGCCATGCCGACCAGCTCCTGCACCGGCACCACCGTGCCCAGGGCATTGCTGACCTGCGTCACGGCGAGCAGCTTGGCGCGCGGGCTGCCAATGAGCTTCTGCGCCTCGCTCAGGATGACCTGGCCGGTGTCGTCCACCGGGATCACGCGCAGATGCGCGCCCTTGCGCGCGGCGAGCTGCTGCCAGGGCACGATGTTGGCGTGGTGCTCCAGATGGGAGACGACGATCTCGTCGCCCGCACCGATGTGCTGCTCGCCCCAGGTGTTGGCCACGAGGTTGATGGCCTCGGTGGCACCGCGCACGAAGATGACCTCATCCGCCGAGCGCGCATTGACGAACTTCGCCACCGTCTTGCGGGCACCTTCGTAGGCATCCGTCGCGCGCGCGGCCAGAGTGTGGGCAGCACGGTGGATGTTGCTGTTCTCGTGCTCGTAGAAGTAGCTCAGCCGGTCGATGACGGCCTTGGGCTTCTGCGTCGTGGCGGCGTTGTCGAACCAGACCAGTTGCTTGCCGTTGACGCRCTCCGACAGGATGGGGAAATCCCGGCGGATGGCGTTCACGTCGAAGGGCTGGCGCTGGCCTTGCAGCACATGCTTGTTCGGCAGTTCGCCAGCGTGATGACCTGCGGCGCCGGGGTGGCGTGGCTGCAGGTCCAGCACGTAGAGCGATGGCTGCTGAGACACGCTCGAAGGCTCGACGAAGTAGTAGCCCGAGGGCACGGCTTCGCGTTGCGGCGGCGAGATCTGCTGAGGTACGCCCAGCAGCTGGCCGCCGGCGCGGCCGTCAATGCCGGGCACGCTGGTCAGCAGCACGTCGGGCACGCCATTGCCAGCTTGCGCGTGGGGTGCCCGGGCGGGTGACGGGCGCAGCAATGCGGCGACGTGATCGGGGCCTGTGGGCGCGAGATTGAGGCCAGGCGCGGCAGCACCGAAGCCGCCGACCTGCGTGGTGGTGGACTGAGGCAGCGGGCCGCCAGGCAGGCCGGGCGGCAGCGGGTTGGCGGGCACGTTCAAGCCACCGGCCGACTGCACCGGCTGGGCCGACGGCAGCGGTCCGGCATTCAAGCTGCCGAACAGCTCGTTGGCCAACCGGCCCAGCGCAGCGACGTCGAATGGGCTCTCGACCACGTCAGCGGTAGGTGTCAGGGTACTCATGGTACTTGCCCACTTCCACGTCTTCGAGCACGGCCAGCGCGTCGTCGCTGTGCACCGCCAGCGAGCAATACAGGCTGATCAGGTAGGAGGCAATCGCGTTGCGGTTGATGCCCATGAAGCGCACCGACAGGCCCGGGCCTTGCTCACCCGGCAGACCGGGTTGGTAGAGGCCGACGACGCCCTGGCGCTTGTCGCCCACGCGCAGCAGGATGATGCTGGTCTTGCCGTCGTTGACGGGCACCTTGTCGCTGGGAATCAGCGGGATGCCGCGCCAGGTCAGGAACTGGCTGCCGAACAGGCTGATGGTGGGCGGCGGCACGCCGCGCCGCGTGCACTCGCGGCCGAAGGCGGCGATGCCCAGCGGGTGGGTCAGGAAGAAGGCGGGCTCCTTCCAGACCTTGCCGAGCAGGTCGTCCAGGTCGTCCGGCGTGGGCGCGCCGGTGAGGGTGGACAGGCGCTGCTCGTCCGCGACATTGGCCAGCAGGCCGTAGTCGGGGTTGTTGATCAGCTCGGACTCCTGGCGCTCCTTGATCGTCTCGATGACGATGCGCAGCTGCTCCTTGATCTGGTCGTGCGGGCTGCTGTAGAGGTCGGACACGCGGGTGTGCACGTCCAGCACGGTGGCCACCGCGTTCAGGAAGTACTCGCGCGGCGCGGCGTCGTAGTCGGCGAAGGTGACGGGCAGCTCGGCCTCGTCGCGCTTGGCGCAGGCGACCTTGACGGCCTCGGGGTCGGCCACCTTGTTGAGGCGGTAGATGCCGGCCTCGACCGGAATCCACTGCAGCAGATGCGTCAGCCAGCGCGGCGTGATGGTGGAGAGCTGCGGGACGGTTTTTGTCGCGTTCGCAAGCTGCCGCGCGGCGGTGTCGCTGAGCGCGAGTTGAGGGGTGTCAGCCATGGGGAAAAGGGCTCCTGGGGGCGGTGGGTGGGGGTGAGGAAATCAGGCGCTCAGCGCCTGGAAGGCTGAGTTCGGATCGGCTTGCGAGGCCGCCTGGGAAATGCGGCTTTGCGGCGGCAGGCTGCGCGTCAGCCAGACATTGCCGCCGATGACCGAGCCGCGGCCGATGGTGATGCGGCCGAGCACGGTGGCGCCGGCGTAGATGACGACGTCGTCCTCGACGATGGGGTGGCGCGGCTGGCCCTTGTGGGCATGGCCGGCCTCGTCGGTCGGGATGCTCTTGGCGCCCAGCGTGACGTTCTGATAGATGCGCACACGCTGGCCCAGCACGGCCGTCTCGCCGATGACGACGCCGGTGCCATGGTCAATGAAACAACCCGCACCGATCTGCGCGCCAGGGTGGATGTCGATGCCGGTCTGCGCATGGGCGAGCTCGGCGATCACGCGAGCAATCAGCGGCAGCCCGAGACGGTACAACTCGTGCGCAAGGCGGTGGCTGATCAGCGCATGCAGGCCCGGGTAGCAAAGCAGCACTTCGTCGACGCTGCGCGCTGCCGGGTCGCCCTGGAAGGCGGCGATGACGTCGCTGTCCAGCAGTTCGCGCACGGCGGGCAGGCGGGCGGCAAAGCGGGCCACGCGCTCGGCGGCGTCGTTGAAGGTCGGCACCTCGGTACCGCGCAGCCGCGCGTCATGGCCCAGCTCCAGCGCCACCTGCTGGCGCAGCCTGGAGAGCGCCGCGCCCAGCGTGTGGCCGACGTAATAGTCCTCGCCCTCGGGCTGCAGGTCGGGCGGCCCGAGGCGCATCGGGAAGAGCGCACCAGCCAGCTGCTGCACGACGACGGCCAGCAGCTCGCGCGACGGCAGCTCGCGGCCACCGGCGTCCCAGCGCCGATGCTCTTCGCRCCAGCGTCGGCGCGCGCCACGCAGCGCCGAGACGATGCCGGAAAGGTCGTCGACCGTATCCATCAGTCCTGCACCCAGGGCAGGCTGTGGAAACGCCAGCCATTGAAATGGCCGCGCTGCTGGTGGTCGTCGCTGTCGCCCTCGAAGCCTTCCTGCACATTGAAGACGTTGGCGAGACCGGCCTTGGCCGCGGCTTCAGCAGCCAGCGCCGAGCGCTTGCCGCTGCGGCACAGCAGCAGCACCGGCAGCTCGTTGCCGGATTTGCCGCCCACCTTGGCGTCCAGCTCCTTGGCGAAACGCGGGTTGCGGTTCAGCGAGGTGCCTGTGGCCCAGGCCACGTGCAGGCTGCCCGGCACATGGCCGACGAAATGGCGCTCCTCGGCGCTGCGCACGTCGACGAGGACGGCGCGGCCCGCCTGGACCAGGGCCCAGGCATCGCGCGGTGCGACGCTGCCTGCGAAGGGCAGCACAGCGGCCTGGGCAGCCTCGCGGGCGCGGGCCAGGACTTCGGGTTCTTCAAAAGCAACGGTGCTCATGTCGGCTCTCATGCGAAAACCGAGCAAGGCTAGGGTTCAGGGCTTCTTCGGCAAACGAAGCAAAACGCGAACAGTTATGCGGTTTGCACGCAAGGCCCTCAGGCAAAGAAAAATCCCTTCGACCGGCGCACCGGTTCGAAGGGCTGAATCCACCCTTGCGGGAGGAGGAGACAAACAAGGAAGTCTCAACCGTAACGCCAGAGCGGCGGGCGTGGCAGTCAACTTGGCGACTGATTGAATGACCAAACCGTCATGAGGTATGAGCTGCGGTTAAGTCTTCAGCCGCCCAGCCGCCCGATCCACCATCGGATCATCGCCCTGGCATCCCCAATCTTGATGAGCAACCGCCCTTGACCTGGGAAACCCTGTGGACCGATCGCCACTCCATGGCCTGATCGTCAGCCGCGAAGCAACGCAGCTTCATTCAAGGGGCACTCATGAACTCAAGCCAGACTCACTGGACCCGCGCGGCCATGCAGCGCACGACCTTGGTGTTGGCTGCGGGGTTGGCGCTGGCCGCAACGCCAGCTACGGCGGGTACCGTCGTCTACGACAGCTTCGACACGCCCGGCTATTCCCTGGCCAGCTATGGCGCCAAATGGGTCAACCCCTATGGCCTGGGCGAAATGGCCCTCGGCGACACGCGCGACTTCTCGGGCGGCAGCTTCGCCATCAAGGCCCCGGTCTTCCAGACGGGCTATGACTTCAGCGTCTACGACCACCTCAAATACATCGCCACCAGCAGCCAGGCCTTCGCCGTGCCCACCGGCGGCTCGCTGACCTTCTCCTCCACCATCAGCGCCACGGCCCACAACACCCAGGCGGCGGGCCGCGTCATCAGCGGCAGCTACATCCAGAGCGGCCTGCCCTATTCGGCCACGGCCCTCGAAGGCCAGCAGGCTGGTGCGGTCATGAACATGATCGACTTCTCCACCGGCCAGCTGTTCGACTGGTTCATCTCAGGCTCGACCGCCTTCACGCTGATCGAGCGCCTGCCGTCGTCGGTCACCAACCCGGCGCTGTTGCCGGGCGATCCGGGCTACGTCGGCATCGACAAGATGTACACGCAGATCATCAAGCAGATCGACATCGGCCCCGGGCCGCACACGGCTTCCATCAGCTACAGCGATGCCGGCAGCGTCAGCTACTTTCTCGACGGTGCACTGGTGTCCCAGGTCGACAACGTCGGCATCCCGCTCGACCAGCAGGGCGCCAACTGGTCCGGCGTCTATCCGTCCTATGGCCCGGGCGAGGCCCTGGCCGGCAAGATCCACAACCTGACCATCGGCCACGGCCTCTTCAGCCTGCTCGACGCCTTCCCCTTCCAGCACCCCGACCGGCCGGACCTGGCCGTCTCCATCCCGGTGTCGGAACGCCTGTTCGGCCAGGGCATGGACGCGAGCTTCGACAACTTCACCGTCACCTCGGTGCCCGAGCCGGGCAGCTGGGCGATGCTGGTGGCCGGCTTGATGGGGGTCGGCGTGGCGCTGCGGAGCCGGCGAACGGTCCCGGCCTGAGGCAAGTGCCAGAAAAATCACGGCAGCCCCGGATCGCATGACGTATGATGAGCGTCATGCGAAATACAGCAAGCAATGCCAGAGCCGCGGCCAAGGAGGCCTCGCACGAACGCATCGTGTCGGCCGCGGCACGAGCCATCCGCCGCAGTGGCTATGACGGCACGGGTGTCGCCGACATCATGAAAGAGGCGGGCCTGACCCACGGCGCCTTCTACGCCCACTTCCCGTCCCGCGAGGCCATGCTGGCGGAGGCGGCCGGGCTGGCCTGTGCCCAGGCAGCCGCCGCCGTGGCCGACGCCGTCGCCCACACGCCGCCCGACAAGACCCTGGAGACCATGCTGCACGCCTACCTCTCCAAGGCCCACGTCGAGCAGGTGGAACTCGGCTGCCCACTGGCGGCCCTGGGCTCGGAGACATCCCGCCAGGCTCCCGAGGTGCGCCGGGTGACCACCCGCCACATCAAGGCGATGGTGGACCTGATTGCGCGCCAGTCGCCTGATTGGGGGCAACCCGCAGCGCATGAACACGCATTGGTGACCCTGGCGACCATGGTCGGCGCCCTGCTGCTGGCACGCGCCGTTGACGAACCTGCACTGTCGAGCAGCATGCTCGACGCGGCGCTGAAACGCCTGGCCCCCAGCCATCCCTGAACCCTCACCGACGCAGTCGGCCTTTTGCTCGCCTTTTAATATGACGAACATCATGCGAACAAAGCCTCAATCCTTCCTGACCCGCCGCGCACCGCGTACGCCGGCGAGCTCCTGACCTCCACACGCGGACGAAAGAACACCATGAACACGAACAACAAGATCGCCCTCGTGACGGGCGCCTCCTCAGGCATAGGCCAGGCCACCGCCGAGCGGCTCGCGAAGGCGGGCTACACCGTGTACGGCACCAGCCGGCAGGGGCGGCAGGCGGGGCAGCGCGGGTTCAAGATGCTGGCCCTGGACGTGACGCTGGACGACTCGGTCCAGGCCGCAGTGGACCAGGTGATGGCGCTGCACGGCCGCATCGACCTGCTCATCAACAACGCCGGCTTTGGCGTCGCGCCGGCCGGCGCGGAGGAAAGCTCCATCGAGCAGGCGCAGGCCATCTTCGACACCAACTTCTTCGGCATCGTCCGCATGACGCGGGCCGTCCTGCCGCACATGCGGCGCCAGGGCAGCGGCCGCATCATCAACATCGGCTCCGTGCTGGGCTTCCTGCCCATGCCCTACGGCGCGCTCTACGCCGCAACCAAGCACGCGATCGAAGGCTATTCCGAGTCGCTCGACCACGAGCTGCGCACCCGCGGCATCCGGGTCTCGGTCGTCGAACCGGCCTACACCAAGACGCCGTTCGACGCCAACTTCCTGGAGCCCGATGCCAAGCTCGATGCATACCGCGAGGCCCGTGTGGCGGTGAGCGAGAGGGTGAGGCAAGTGATGACGACCGCGGACCAGCCCGACGTCGTCGCCGAGGTCGTACTGAAAGCCGCCAGCGCAGCTCAGCCGCAACTCCGCTACACGGCCGGCGGGCTCGCGAGCCGCCTGCGACTGCTGCGCCGGTTCGCGCCCGCCGGCCTGGTGGACGCCGGCATCCGGCGCGATCTGCAGCTCGACGCGGTATCGTCGGCGAGCGCATCATGAAAGCCTTTCTCCTCGACCGCTACGGCAAGAACCGCACATTGCGGT